>JAGUYQ010000131.1 GCA_020061285.1 Betaproteobacteria bacterium | reverse complement strand
TATTTCCAGCTCGATCAGGGCCGCAATGTGGTAGAGGATGCGCAGATCGGCCTCGATCTTGGCACGAATGCCGGGGCGGCGGATTTTGAGGACCACCGCTTCGCCGCTGGGCAGTTTGGCGTAATGCACCTGGGCGATGGAGGCGGCAGCCACCGCCTCGGGCCAAAGATCGGTGAATATCTCGAAGGGCGAGCAGCCCAAGGCCGCTTCCAGTTCCGGCAGCAGGGATTCGAAGGGAACCGGCGGCACTTCGCTCTGGAGTTTCTCGAATTCGGCAATCCAGTTGGGAGGAAACACGTCCACCCGGGTCGCCAATACCTGGCCCAGCTTGACGAAGGTCGGTCCCAGCTCCTCCAGGGCGCGTCGAACCCGAACCGGCGTCTCTTCGTGGGTTATCTCTCCCGCCGCCTTCCAATGCAGTATCCGCCCCGCCCGTTCGAGAACGTTGCCGATGCCCACCGCCCGCACCAAGTCCCCGAGGCCGAAGCGGATCAGGACCGAGGTAATTTCGTGGAGGCGCGGCAGGTCCCGCACCACGTTGATGGTTTCCCAGAGCATGGAGAACGCTTAATCCTTTTTGCCGCGCAGCCCTTCCCTAATCCCCGCCAAAATCCCCCCCGCCAGGGCGGTCAAGCGCAGGCTGAGTTCGTGGGCGGTCTGGGCGGCGGTGGATTTGCCGTCATGGGCCGAGGCCGCCAAACGGTTGCTGAAGGACTCCAGGGTGGAACGCACCTCAGCGCCGGTGTCGGTTCCCGCCTGCCGCATATGGCTGACGATCTCCCCCAACTCATCCTTGGCCTTGCCGCCGACGGCCTCCGCTGCCTTGCCCATGGTGGAAAGAAATTCGGATTCGAGGTTTTTCAGGGTTTCCAGTGACTGGGTCAATTCCTGGTCGGAAAAATCCTTGGCCTGGGAAGTCAACTGCTGCAAAGCCAGGTGGGTAGCCTCGGTGGCTTTTTTCAGCGCATCGTCCATGCCGGCCGCCGCTTCGCGCAACGCAACCTTCATTTCCGGGCCGCGGTGTTCCATCCCCAGGCCCACCCCTTCGGTGACCATGCGCACCACTTCCTTCATTTGCGCCAAATCCAGCCGACGGTTCTGCAAAGCATCGAGAGTCAGGTCCCGAACCTTTGCCCGAATCTCGCTATCCTCTTTTAAAGCATTGCTGAGTTCTTCCTGAAACGCTGCGGGGGTCTTGTTTTCCATCTCTCACTCCTTGGAAGTAGTAGGTTCTTGGGTGCAATGTTAACCGGTAGCGATACCCATTGTTAAGAAAAAACGTTAAGAAAATGCTTTACAAGGATAATTAGATTTTTTAAGCTACCCGCCCATGAAAATAAGAACGACGGCAATCGCCGCTCTCTTTTCCCTGTTGCCTGTAGCGTCCCACTCCGCGGACGTCGCTGAAGCCTCCCTCTCTTCCGAGACTGTCGTCGAACAAAGCGCTTCTCCCAACGGCGTCCAGAGACTGCTGAATTACGCGGTCGGACTGACAGGCGTCAACTACAAGTTCGGCGGCAAATCCCCGGAAACCGGTTTCGACTGTAGCGGCTATGTGCGCTACGTGTTCAAGCAGGTGGGAGGGATGTCCCTCCCCCATAATGCCCTCGCCCTCAGCAAGGTAGGGGAAAAGATTTCCCACAGCGACCTGCGCCCCGGGGACCTGGTGTTCTTCACCACCCTGCGCCGGACCATCAGCCACGTGGGCATCTATCTGGGCAACAACCGCTTCGTCCACGCCAGCAGTACCAGCACCGGCGTGGTGGAAGTCTCCGACATGCGCGACAACTACTGGTCCAGGAGCTTCAACGGCGCGCGCCGGATCAATCCTTTTGGCGCCCCAGGCGAAGCCGGGAACGAATAATCGGCAAGGCTTCCGTTGCCGCCTTTTCCCCTTCCATAATCGCTACGTGTTTCTGTTCGAAGTCGGTCGAGCCGATGCCGCGAATCTGTGGCCGGATTACCGCATCCGCCGACAGTAGTTCCTGGGCCGCGATACTTTGTCCCATGATGGCGAAAGTCTGCAACAGGATGTCCATCAGGCTGCCGGTCTTGGCGTGGAGGGGCTTGGCGGAAATATCCACGGCGATCACCACATCCGCGCCGAGACTCCGCGCCACCTTTACGGGTACCGGACTGACCAGTCCCCCATCCACGTATTCACGGCCATTGATCGACACGGCCATACCGGTATTGCCCCGCTGGAACGCTACCATTTCTCCGCTGGCCAAGTCCGTGGCGACCGCCGCAAAGGATTTGTTGAGGCGTTCGATGGGACGGTGACCGACCGCCTTGTTGATGAAATCCTGTAGCAATTCCCCTTTGATGAAGCCCCGGTTGGGGAGGGCAAGATCGCCGACACTGCTCTCATCGAGCTGCATGGCCATTTTCTGCAAGGCAAAGCCGCCGTAACCGGCGGCATATAAGGCACCCACCACGCTGCCGGCACTGGTGCCGACCACGATGTCGGGCACGATGCCGTTGGCTTCCAGCACCTTGATCACCCCCACGTGGGCGAAACCCTTGGCGGCACCACCCCCCAAAACCAGTGCCACCTTAAGGGGCTTGCGCGGCGTTTCAACGGCGGGCCTTTCCCCCGGACGGGTTGCGCAGCCGCCCAGAATAAATAGGGAAAGCACTATAACAACAAATTTTATTCTCATGTTTTAACGTAGAAATTAGCAAAGGCCACAGTAGCGCAAAGGAAGGAGAGAAGATGGAACCATCCCCATAGATAATATTTTCTCGTCAAGGCTTCCTCGGACAGATTGGAGATAAGAAACAGTCGCCCGTCCTGGGGCTTCCTCAACATCGCGACGCTATCCCGCAAGCGGATTTCCCGGTGCTCCGCCTCGATTTGTTTGACGGCCTCGCGGCGAGCCTCGTCCCATTCCCGAGAATCAATCTCACCGTTATTGTCCTTGTCGTAGCGGGCCAGCAGTTGCCGCCGGTCCTGCTTCCACTCGCTCAACAGGTCTCCGACGTCTTTGCGCAGGTCAAGTTCCGTATTGGCACCGCCGATGGACACGAATTCGCCGATAGCGTACAGAAAATCCCCTGGCATCAGGCGCCATTCGGTATGGCGATACTCCCCCTGCACCCAGGTTCGGCGATGATTGGAAATGATTTCAGCGCCGTCCGGGTCGATGGCGCACTCGCCGCTGCCATCATCCAGCAAGAAAGTATCGTCACTACGCCCTTCCTCCACCAAGTTCCAGCGGTCGTCGGAGCGCCTTTCCACACGGTATTTGAACCATAGGCAGTGAGTACCGCTCAGCCGGCTGACCAATTGCTGGCCAGTAAAGAGCTTTCCCAGTCCCACCAGCTCCACGTATCCTTGAGCGGCGGAAGCCACCCGTGACGTAGGCATATCCTTGAGCAGGCGCGAGCGCCGAAGGTTGCCGCCCCAAGCGATGAAGCTCAACATTCCCATCACGCCCAGGCTGACTATCCACCCCTGGGGCGTGCCAACCTGCATGCCGACTGCGATCAACGCCAAGTTGGCGGCAGACGTCAGGAGGTTGGCGTAGTGTTCCCGTACCGCCTCGACCATGAAATCAGCCGAAGAGGCGTTTCATGTCCACATCGGCCGTTTCCGCCCCGTCGAAAACCAGCAGCTCGAACGAGTCGAAGTGGAACATCCGTGCCACGATAATGTCCGGAAACTGCTCGATGCGGACATTATTCAGATTGACACTCTCGTTATACAGTTCGCGCCGGTCCGCTATGGCGTTTTCCAGACCGGTAATGCGGCCCTGGAGATGCTGAAAGTTTTCGTTGGCCTTCAGGTCGGGATAGGCCTCCACCAGGGCGAACAATTGGCCCAGCACCGAGCGCAGCCCCGTCTCCGCCGTGCCAAGCGCCGCCATGTTGTGGCTCTCGCTGGCCGTCGCGACTCGGGAACGGGCCTGGATGACCCTTTCCAGGGTTTCCTGCTCGAACTTCATGTACTGCCGACACACCTCCACCAGCTTGGGCAATTCGTCATGGCGCTGCTTGAGCAGGACCTCGATATTAGACCACGCCTTGCCCACATTGTGTTTCAGCGTTACCAGGTTGTTGTAGAGGGTAATGCCGTAGAACACGACGATGCCAAGTACGGCTAAAAACACGATTCCGCTGGCTGCCATGAATGCTCTCCCCTTGTTTGGACGATTCAGTTTAATCATCGCTCCCGGCCCGCGCAAATTCCCGGCTCATCCTTCCTCTTTCTTCATTGCCGCGATTCAGTGACATGCAGAAATAACTTGCAATTGATAACCATTCTCATTAGTATCCAGCTAAACCATTTGCATTGAGGAAAGCCATGAAAATCGTGATCGACGCTTGGCTGGAGCGTACAGACCCGCAAATCCGCTTCCTGGATGGCGATACCGCGGCCCCCATCATGCACTGGGGAACCGCCCTGACGCGCCACCTCATCGAGCGGGGCGAACTCAACCTGGAGGAGTTGCGGAACCGGGCGGATGCCGGTTTGGACGCCCTGTACGAGTTCCTTTCCGCCCTCCCGAAAATGGAACCCCGACGCTGACCATGCACCTGCGCTTTCCACAACCGTCCGCCCTCGTCGCAGTCACGGGCCACGCCCTGCTGCTGGGATGGATACTGGCCGCGCCGATGCCCCGTGTCGAGGCGCCCCAGATATTCCAGGTGCGCCTGCTCACGCCCGCCAGCGAAAGTCAGCCCGTCGTTCGGCGTCAGGAAACGCCGACGCCGCCCAAGGCGCACAAGCCCGTTCCCCTGCGGCCGAGTG
>JAGUYQ010000191.1 GCA_020061285.1 Betaproteobacteria bacterium | reverse complement strand
GGGCAGGGCCACCGTCAGGGGATTGCGCTGCACGCCGGCGACGCGGAATTCGTAGTGCAGGTGAGGGCCCGTGGCCATGCCGGTCATGCCCACGTAACCGATCACGTCGCCTTGGCTGACCTTGCTGCCCTTGTGCAATCCCTTGGCGAAGCCTTTCAGGTGGCCGTAGGCGGTGCTGTACTGGCCGTTGTGCTGGATCACGACGATGTTGCCGTAGCCGCGCTGCACGCCGGCGAAGGCCACCACGCCGTCCGCCACGGACTTGACCCGGGTGCCACTCGGCGCGCCGTAATCCACGCCCTTATGGGCGCGCCATTCCTTGAGGATGGGGTGGAAGCGCATGGAAAAGCCGGAGGTGATGCGGGAAAATTCCAAGGGGGACTTGAGGAACGCCTTGCGCAGATTCTTGCCGTCCGGAGTGTAATAGCCTTCGCGGCCCTCGCGGTCCTTGAAGTAAATGGCGCGGTAGGTCTTGCCGTCATTGATGAATTCCGCCGCCAGGATGCGGCCGGTTTTCACCAGGGAGCCTTTGTTGTAGGCGGTTTCGTACACCACGCTGAAGCGGTCGCCGCGACGCAGGTCGAGGTGGAAGTCGATTTCGGAAGAAAAGATGTCGGCCAGTTGGACGGCGACGGCGTCCGGAATGTTGGCGGCATCGGTGGCGCCGAAAAGGGAACTGCGGATGGAGGCGGATTTCATTTCCACCCGGTTTTCCAGGGCGGCGGGTTGCTCCACTGTCGTGAAGCCGTCGCCTTGTTTTTCCACCGTCAGCACCTTGTCGCTATTAAGCAGATAGCGCAGGGACAGCAGTTGACCGTCCTCGGTGGTGCGGGCTTCCACGGATTTGCCGGGAATCAGTTGTTGCAGGGTGGTGGCGCCGGTGGCGCTTTTCAGGAATCCGGAGATGTCCTCGCCGTTTACGTCCAGGCGGGAAAGCAGACTGGCGATGGTGTCGCCGCGCTGGATGCGTTCCTCGCGCCAGAAGGTTTCGTTGGCCAGCGGGCTCGAGGCGGCGGCGGGCAAAGGCAGGCTTTCCACCACGGTCCTGACCTGGACATTCTGGGTTTGGGTTCCGGGGGCGATGCCGAAGGCGGCTACCATGCCGAAGAGGGGGATGCTGGAGAGGCCGATCAGCCAGCGGATACGGTTTTTTCGTTCATCGCTGGGGGGGGTTTGCGCTAAAATTCCGTTTTTGCCATTTTGCATAGCGTTCCCTTGCTGTTTTTTAGCCAGGCGCAAGCTTAACAAAAAAATGCCGGTCCGCAAAGGAAAAATCCTTCTGACTGGCCTTAAATTTGAATTGGAAGTTGTTGAACCGAAATGGTTTGTGAAAAAGGAAATTCGGGTGTGGCTATGACCGAGGCGGATAACGTACTACGTATTATCAAACGGGGCAGCAACGAACTGCTGGTGGAAAGCGAACTGAGGGACAAGCTGGCGACGGGGAAGCCGTTGCGGGTCAAGGCGGGCTTCGATCCCACCGCTCCGGACCTGCATCTGGGGCATACGGTGCTGCTGAACAAGATGCGCCAATTGCAGGACCTGGGGCACCATGCCCTGTTCCTGATCGGCGACTTCACCGGCATGATCGGCGACCCCACCGGCAAGAGCGCCACCCGCCCGCCCCTGACGCGGGAGCAGGTAAAGGAAAACGCCAAGTCCTATACCGAGCAGGTATTCAAGATACTCAAGCCCGAGCAGACCGAGGTGGTGTTCAACTCCACCTGGATGGACAAGATGAACGCTGCCGACATGATCAAGCTGGCGGCCACCCATACCGTGGCCCGGATGCTGGAACGGGACGACTTCGAAAAACGGTATAAAGGTAACCAGCCCATCGCCATCCATGAATTCCTCTATCCCCTGATCCAGGGCTACGATTCGGTGGTGTTGAAGGCCGATCTGGAACTGGGCGGCACCGACCAGAAGTTCAACCTGCTGATGGGGAGGGAGTTGCAGCGCCATTATTTGCAGCCCCATCAGTGCATCCTTACCATGCCCTTGCTCGAGGGCCTGGACGGCGTCAACAAGATGTCCAAATCCCTCGGCAACTACGTCGGCATCACGGAAAGCCCGGAGCAGATTTTCGGCAAGCTGATGTCGGTATCCGACGACCTGATGTGGCGCTATATAGAGTTGCTGTCCTTCGAGAGCCTGGAAACCATGGCCCGCTGGAAGAAGGAGGTGGCGGAGGGACGCAATCCGCGGGATATCAAGGTGTCCTTCGCCCAGGAAATCATCACTCGCTTCCACAGTCGGGGCGATGCCGAGCGTGCCCTGGAGGACTTCGAGGCGCGCTTCCGCCAGGGGGCGGTGCCGGACGAGATGCCGGAGTTCACGCTGCCGGCGGAGGGCGATGGGCTCGCCATCGTCCAGGCCCTGAAACAGGCTGGCCTGACCGCCAGCACGTCGGAGGCGATGCGCATGATCGGCCAGGGTGGAATCAAGGCCGACGGCGAGAAAATAAGCGATAAAGCCCTGGTCTTGGCCAAGGGCGCGACGGTGGTGTTGCAGGTAGGCAAGCGCAAATTCGCCCGTGTGTCGGTAGCCTAGGTTGCTGTTTTGTAACGAGGCCGCAACCTGATGGCCATATTTCTTTCACAAACCCCTTGACCGTGCATTTCTGGCCCGTATAATGCGCACCTTCTCGACGGCGCCACAAGCGGCGCGGGAAGCGAAAAAGCCGATTCCGAAAGGGGTTGACGAATTCGAAACGCGCTGTAAAATGCGCACCTCTTCGAGCGAGCCGATGGCCGGCGAGAAGGGCGAAAAAGAAAGCTCCGGAAGGGGTTGACGATTTCGAAAGGTGCTGTAGAATGCGCACCTCGCTTCGACGAACGAAGCACCGTTCTTTAAAAAGCTAACAGCCGATAAGTGTGGGCGCTTGTTACGGGCAGCCGGTTTTCGGACCGGTGTGCTTAAAAGTAAGTTAAGTAACGAGTGCTTATATTTGGCGCAATACGTCAGATGGAGCACGGATGTCCGAGAGGGCATCCAAACAAAGTGATTGAACTGAAGAGTTTGATCCTGGCTCAGATTGAACGCTGGCGGCATGCTTTACACATGCAAGTCGAACGGCAGCATGACCTAGCTTGCTAGGTTGATGGCGAGTGGCGAACGGGTGAGTAATGCATAGGAACGTGCCCAATAGTGGGGGATAACGCACCGAAAGGTGTGCTAATACCGCATACGCCCTGAGGGGGAAAGCGGGGGATCTTCGGACCTCGTGCTAATGGAGCGGCCTATGTCTGATTAGCTAGTTGGTGGGGTAAAGGCCTACCAAGGCGACGATCAGTAGCTGGTCTGAGAGGATGATCAGCCACACTGGGACTGAGACACGGCCCAGACTCCTACGGGAGGCAGCAGTGGGGAAT
>JAGUYQ010000304.1 GCA_020061285.1 Betaproteobacteria bacterium | reverse complement strand
GGAAGTGCAGGCGCGCATTTCCGGCATCCGGCCCCAGGACTACACCCGCATGGGCTTCGCCATCCGCCACCTGACCGCCCTGCTCAAGGAAACCGACGCCGCCACGCGCCTCCTGGTCACCCTCTCCGACGGCAAGCCGGACGATTACCACGACCAGTACCGGGGCCAATACGGCATCGAGGATACCCGCCAGGCCCTGGCCGAAGCCCGGCGCGAGGGCATCCACCCCTTCTGCATCACCCTCGATACCGAGGCCCGTTCCTACCTGCCCCACATGTACGGCCCGGCCCGCTACGCCATCGTCTCCGCGGTGCGGCAACTGCCCCTCAAGGTCGCCGACATCTATCGCCGCCTCACTTGCTAGTTTGCACCTGGGATGGATTAGCATATGATGATGTAATAAACAATAATGTCACAATAGCGCATCCATGACCTACGACCTTCCCGTCGAACGCATTCTGCACCCGGGTCTGTTAAGCTGCCCTCCCGAAACGCCCCTCCACGATGCGGCGCGGCTGATGAGCGCCTCCCGGTGCAGTTCCATCCTGGTCATGGACGGCGACCGCCTGTTGGGCATCTGGACCGAGCGGGACGCCCTCGCCATCGACTTTTCCCTCCCGGACGCCCTCGCCATGCCGATTTCCCGCGTCATGTCGTCCCCGGTGAAAACCCTTCCGGGACGCACTTCCGTGGGCGAAGCGGCGCTGCGCTTCAAGCTGGACAGCGTCCGGCATTACGTGGTGGTGGACGACGCAGGCCAGCACCTGGGCATCGTCACCCAATCGGACGTGGTACAGAACCAGGGGGTCGAGTACTTTGTCCAGTTGCGGGACGTGAATTCGGTACTGCGGGAGCCGCCGATCTGGGTTTCCGGCAGTCTCCCCCTCGGCGAGGCGGCGGGAAAGATGCGCGAGGTCCGGCGGGATGCCCTGGTGGTGAGCGGCCCGGACGGGGAACTGGGCATCTTGACCGAGCGCGACATCATCCATTTCATCAGCCACGAACACCTCAGCGGCGCCATCTGGGACATGGCCAGCAAACCCCTGCTGTGCGTACCCGGCGACAGCAGCCTGTACCACGCCCGCACCCTGTTCAGCGAGAACCATGTCCGCCATCTGGGCGTTACCGGCCCGGCTGGGGAGTTGACCGGCCTCATCACCTACGGCGACATCCTCGCCAGCATCGAGCACGATTACGTGCAGGAACTGCAAAAGGCCCTGCGGGAGCGGGAGCAGCAGTTGTCCATCAGCAACCACCATCTGAAACTGGCGCAAAAGGTGTTCGACACCACGGCGGAAGGCATTCTGGTCACGGACGATCGCAACCGCATCGAATCGGTCAACCCGGCCTTCACCCGCATCACCGGCTACGAAGCCGCCGAAGTATTGGGCGCCAAACCGTCCATTCTCAAGTCCGGCCAACACGACCCGCATTTCTACCGGGAGATGTGGGCGGCCCTCGAATTGAGCGGGGCATGGCAGGGGGAAATCTGGAACCGGCGCAAGAACGGCGAGGTTTTTCCCGAATGGCTCTCCATCAGCACGGTACGCGACCCGGAGGGCCGCATCACCAACTACGTGGCGATCTTCACCGACATCACCGCCCGCAAGGAGGCCGAGGACCGCGTCCGCCACCTGGCCTACCACGACGCCCTCACCGGCCTGCCCAACCGCTCCCTGTTCCTGGAACACCTGGACCATGCCCTGCACCACGCCCATCGGCAGGGAAGCCGGGTGGCGCTGATGTTCCTCGACCTGGACCGCTTCAAGCTCATCAACGACACCCTCGGCCACGCCATGGGGGATAAGCTGCTGGTGGAGACGGCGCGGCGGCTTTCCGGCTGCGTCCGGGAAGGCGACACCGTGTCGCGCCTGGGGGGGGACGAATTCACCGTCATCCTGGAGGACCTGCGCAGCGCCACCGACGCCGCCGCCATCGCCCGCAAGATCATCGACACCCTGTCCCAGCCCATGGTGCTGGACGGCCATGAGCTCTTCAGCACCCCCAGCATCGGCATCAGCCTCTACCCCAACGACAGCACCCAGGCCGAAACCCTGCTGAAGCAGGCCGACGCCGCCATGTATCGGGCGAAGGAGAGGGGGCGCCACAACTACCAGTTCTACACCCCGGACATGAACGCCCGCGCCTTCGAGCGCCTGGCCTTGGAAAACAAGCTGCGCCGCGCCCTGGAGCGGGAGGAACTGGTGCTCCATTACCAGCCGCGGGTAGACATCCTCAGCCGCAAGGTGACCGGGATGGAGGCACTGGTGCGCTGGAACCATCCCGATTTCGGCTTGATCCCTCCCGCCGACTTCATCCCCATCGCCGAGGAAAGCGGCCTCATCGTCCCCATCGGCGAATGGGTGCTGCACACCGCCTGCGCGCAAAACAAGCGCTGGCAGGAACAGGGTTTTCCCAAGCTGTGCATGGCGGTGAACATCTCGGCCCGCCAATTCAAACACGCCAAACTGGTGGAAAGCGTGCGCCGGGCCCTGGACGAAACCGGCCTCGACCCCGCCTGCCTGGAATTGGAAATCACCGAAAGCATCGCCATGGAACACGCCGACGAATCGGTGAAAAAACTGCGGGAGTTGAAAACCATGGGAGTGCGCCTCTCCATGGACGACTTCGGCACCGGCCATTCCAGCCTCAGCTACCTGAAGCAGTTTCCCATCGACTCCCTGAAAATCGACAAGTCCTTCATCCAGGACACCAGCCAGGGCTCCAAGGACGCCGCCATCGCCGTCGCCATCTCGGCCATGGCGGAACAACTGCACCTGAAGGTGATTACCGAGGGGGTGGAAACCCAGGAACAGCTATCCTTCCTGGTGGGCAACCAGAGCGGCGAGGTACAGGGTTTCTACTTCAGCCATCCCCTGCCGGCGGAGGAATTCGCCTCCCTGCTCCAGTCCGGCAAGATTTTCGACCAGGACTGATCAATCGGTTTCTTCCACCCAGCCCAGCAGGGGCTGCCACTGCTCGAAATCCCGCTCCGTGCGCTGGTTGCGGTGCTGGTCGAAAAGACACTCGCCGAGGGCGGCGGCATTCATGTAGTTCTGGGTGTCCCGCAGGTAGGTGAGCACCGGCAGGTCGAACTTGGACAGGAATTCCTCCAGCATGGCGGCGGCCCGGGTGCGGGGATCGACCCGCATGCCGACGATGGCGAGAAAGGTGCGATGCTTGCGGATGGCCTTCTCTTCCAGCACGGCCTGGATGAAATCCTCCGTGGCCCACATGTCGAATACCGACGGCTGCACCGGCACCACGATCTTGTCCGCCAGCTTCACCGCCTGGGTCAGGCGCTTGCCGTGCATTCCCGCGGGAGAATCCACCACCGCCCAAGGCACCTTGTGCGTCAGCTTGGGGATATCCTCCTCCCGCGCATCCCAGCCGAGAATGGGGGGCAGGTCGTCGGGCCGCATACGCAGCCAGGACAGGGACGACTGCTGGCGGTCCATGTCGCCCAGGGCCACCTTCTCCCCCCGGCTGGCGAAATACCCCGCCAGGTTGGTGGAGAGGGTAGTCTTGCCGCTTCCCCCCTTGGGATTGACGACGAGGATGGTTGTAGTCATTGCCTTTCCTTGCGTGCTGGTTGTCCTTAGGATTTTCGCCCCCTGCCGCCGCGAAGGTCAAGAATAGTTACAGCACGGTGACAGATCGCTTCCTCAACGCACGATCGAGAACCCCACCCGTACCTGGGTATCCCGCCGCAAGTTGTAGTCCAGCAGGCTCTCGCCGTAGCCCGAGAACAACTGGAAGTGGAGGAAGCCCCCCACACGGGAAAATACCGGCTCCCGCAGGGGATAGGACAGGTCGAGCTGGGTGCCGCCGTGGCCGCCGGTGCCCCGCCGCAGCAGGGCCGAGAACAGCCAGCCTTTCTCCCGTCCGTAACGGAAATGCCAGTCGGCATAACCGCGATAGCTCGGGATGTCCGGGTTATCCTCCTTGTCCAGGTAGCCGTAGAACTTGGGGGCGAAGACGAAGCGGGTCTCGTCCTCGCTGCCGCTGATCCAAATGGGCTGAACGAACAGGGTGTCGATGCTGCGGGAGTTCAGCCCGTCCTTGCCGTTGGATTCGTGCTCGTAGCCGGCACGCCACAGTTGGGGCCAGCCGTTCCCTTCGCCGTTGCGCCATTGCCAGAACAGGCTCGGCCGGTAGCTGGTGTCGTGGAACGGCTTGGAGGCCGAGCCCAGGTCCCAGAGGGAGGTCTGGGTATAGCCAAAGTGGAAATTCTTCAGCCAGGGCACATGGCGCACCACCACCCCTTCCTCGTCGAACAGGCGGTATTTGAAGCTGAGTTGGAAGCGGGCATTGGCCCCATTGCGGGCGCCGACGACGAAATACATCGGTTCGTTGGCCGACAGGGGCGGCTCCCGCTGGTCTTGCGGGAGGTTCAGGCCCTGGCTGGCCGGACGGTTTTTCCTGGTCTCTTCCGCCATATGGGACACGACATCCGGCTGAGATGCCAGCAGCACCAGAGGGTTGGATTCCTCGCCGGCCAACGCCGCCCGCACCACCCCGCCGATATCCGCCGGCGCCTCCGCCACATAAGCGCGACGGGTTTCCCCCGTCGGCGAATCGTCGGTCAAGCGAAAGGAAATCCGCCGTTCGCCCTCCTCCGTGCGCAACGTCAGGGCCAAGGCCAGGGGCCAGTCCGCCACCGAATCCGGCTTCACCACCTGGAGCCGGAAGGGCCGCCCGCCCTCGATGCGTTCGCTGTCGGCGGCAATCAGCCACGGAGCCCCCAATGCGGCCGGGGAGGCCAACAAGGCAACGGTCAGCAGCCAAGAGGTGAGCAATGGACGCAGAGTCATGGGGATATCCTTTAGAAGCATGCGCATCGGGGGCGCCACGGCAGGAACAGGAAATCGATACACAAGGGAGGTTAAATCTCGCGGCGGTCCACCACGGCCTGGGCCAGGGTGCCGCTGTCCACGTGCTCCAGTTCCCCCCCCACCGGCAGGCCGCGGGCGATGCGGCTGACCTTGATGCCGCGCCCTTTCAGCATTTCGCCGATGTAGTGGGCGGTGGCCTCCCCTTCCAGGGTGAAATTGGTGGCGAGGATCACTTCCCGCACCGGGCCGTCGGTGACGCGCTTCAGCAGGCGGTCGAGATGGACCTCCTTCGGCCCCACTCCGTCCAGGGGCGACAGCCGCCCCATGAGCACGAAGTACAAACCCCGGTAGCCCTGGGTTTGCTCCATCATCACCAGATCGGCGGGCATTTCCACCACGCACAGCAAGCCGGCATCCCGCTTGGGGGAGCTGCACAGTTCGCACACCTCTTCCTCGCTGAAGTTGTTGCACATCCGGCAATGGCGGATGGTGTCGAGGGCATGCTCCAGGGCCAGGGACAGCCGGCGAGCGCCGTTCTGGTCCCGTTGCAGCAAGTGGTAGGCCATGCGCTGGGCCGATTTCGGCCCGACGCCGGGGAGGCAGCGCAGGGCCTGGATCAGGTTTTCGAGGCTGGAGGGTGTTTTCATAACTTACCTCCCCTTCGAGGCCCTTGTGGGTAAGCGCATGGAAGAGGGGCGAAATGCTTAGAACGGCAGCTTGAAGCCCGGCGGCAGGTTCAGCCCGGCGGTGAAGCCGGCCATTTTCTCCTGGCTGGTCTGCTCGGCTCGGCGCACGGCGTCGTTCACCGCGGCGGCGAGGAGGTCCTCGAGCATTTCCTTGTCCTCGCCCATCAGGCTGTCGTCGATGGTCACGCGCTTCACGTCGTGGCGGCAGGTCATGGTGACCTTCACCATGCCGGCTCCCGCCAGGCCTTCCACCTCGATGGAGCCCAACTGCTCCTGCACCTTCTGCATGTTTTCCTGCATTTGCTGGGCCTGTTTCATGATATTGCCCAAACCGCCTTTAATCATGTGCAACTCCTACTGAATGGGTTTGATGGTTGATTCGATGACGCGCGCGTCAAGGTTTTCCACCAACTCGCGCACGAAGGGGTCCTGCTCGATGGACGCCACGGCCTCCGCCTGTTTCTTCCTCCGCTCCTCGTTCTGGATCGCCGCCGGGGTCATGCCGGTGATGCTGCCGACGGAAACGTTCACCCGCATGGGACGACCGAATAAATCGTCCACCGACGCCTTGAGCTTGTCCTGGAAAGGCTTGTCGGTGAGATGCCGATGCTCCTCGGGCACGCACAGGTCAAAACCGTCGTTCTCGAAGCGCCGCACTTCGCAGTGCTGAGCCAGCATCTTGGCCATGCCGCCGATCTTGAGGCGCTCCACCAGTTTCGGCCAGTCGCCGTCGAAGGAAAAACCGCCCGCCGACGCTGGCGAACCGGGCTCCTGGTAAGGCGGCGGAGCGGGCTCGGCGGCCTCACGGAGCGGCGGCACGCCCTCTCCCTCTCCCGCCGCGGTCGCCCCGGAGGGGGGGGAAGGTGTCCTGGGAACCGGCTTGGCACGAGGGGGCGGAGCAAGTTCAGCGATTCCCCCCTCCTCCGGAGAGAATGCCAGCATCCGCAACAAGGTCATGGTGAAACCGGCGTATTCGTCCGGCGCCAGGGGCAAATCGCGGCGCCCGTGGAGGGCGATCTGGTAATAAAGCTGCACGTCCTCGCCGCCGAAGGCCTGGGCCAGCTCCAGCAAGCGGGCCCGTTCGGGCAGGTCGTCCGGCAGGGCCTGGGGCACGGTCTGGGCCAGGGCCACTTGGTGCAACAGGACCCCCAGTTCCTGAAGAGCGGCGTCGAAGGCCAGTCCCCGTTCCTCCATCTCCTCCGCCGTCGCCAGCAGGGCCGGGCCGTCGCGGCGGGATAGGGCCTCGAGGAGGGCGAACAAGTAGCCCTGGTCGATGCTGCCCAGCATTCCCCGCACCTGGGCCTCTTCCACCTTGCCCGCACCGTAGGCGATGGCCTGGTCCAGGAGGGACAGGGCGTCCCGCATGCTGCCCTGGGCGGCCCGTGCCACCAGGCTCAAGGCCGGGGCCTCGAAAGGAATGCCTTCCTTCTCCAGCACGTTCTTCAGTTGCCCGGCGATCTCCACCGGCGGCAGGTGCTTGAGGTTGAATTGCAGGCAGCGGGACAGGACGGTGATGGGCACCTTCTGGGGATCGGTGGTGGCGAGGATGAACTTGACGTGGGCCGGCGGCTCTTCCAGGGTCTTCAGCATGGAGTTGAAGGCCGACTTGGACAGCATGTGCACTTCGTCAATCAGGTAAACCTTGTAGCGTCCCGCCGTCGGCGCGTACTGGGCGTTGTCCAGGATTTCCCGCATATTGTCCACGCCGGTGTTGGAAGCGGCGTCCAACTCCAGCAGGTCCACGAAGCGCCCGGCGTCGATCTCCCGGCAGGCACCGCACTCGCCGCAAGGCGTAGAGGTGACGCCGGTTTCGCAATTGAGGGACTTGGCCAGGATGCGCGCCAGGGTGGTCTTGCCCACCCCCCGTGTGCCGGTAAGCAGGTAGGCGTGGTGCAGGCGGCCGTGCTCCAGGGCGTTGGACAGGGCCTGGACCACGTGCCCCTGGCCCACCACTTCGGTGAAGGTCTTGGGGCGCCATTTGCGCGCAAGGACTTGATAGCTCATAGGGCTAGAATTTTACCAGAATCCGCTGACAGGACCTTGAAGAAAGGAAATCCCCT
>JAGUYQ010000104.1 GCA_020061285.1 Betaproteobacteria bacterium | reverse complement strand
TGGACTGCACGCCGGCCACCCTGGCCGACGGCACCGCCACCGGCTTCGTCTTCGACACCCTGAGCGACGAAGCCTTCCTGGCCGCCGTCCTGCGCGCCATCGACGCCTTCAAGGACAAGAAAACCTGGAAACAGATCCAGGAGAACGGCATGAAGGCCGATTTCAGTTGGGAGCACAGCGGCGCCAGCTACCTCGCGCTGTACCGGCAACTGCTGGCGAAAGAGGGAAGCTGACCATGCACATCGTCCATATCGCCAGCGAATGCGCCCCCGTCGCCAAGGTCGGCGGACTGGGAGACGTGGTTTACGGCTTGGCGGGGGAACTGGCGCGCCGGGGACACGAGGTGGAAATCATCCTGCCCCGCTACGACTGCATGCGCCACGACCAGATCGCCGACTTCCACGCCGCCTACCAGGACCTGTGGGTGCCCTGGGACAACGGCGCCATCCGCTGCACCGTGTGGTACGGCGACGTCCACGGCCGCCACTGCTTTTTCATCGAGCCCCACTCCGACGACCATTTCTTCGACCGGGGCAGTTACTACGGCTACTGGGACGATGCCCTGCGCATGGCCTTTTTCAGCAAGGCGGCACTGGAATTCCTGGTCCGCAGCGGCAAGCGCCCCGACGTGATCCATTGCCACGATTGGCAGACGGCCCTGGTGCCGGTGCTGCTCTACGAACTGTACCAGGAGGCCCTGCCCCACCAGCGGGCCTGCCTCACCATCCACAACTTCAAGCACCAGGGCAGCGCCGACGCCCACCTGCTGCGCGCCACCGGCCTGGGGCGGCCGGACTACTTCCTGCGGGCGGACAAGCTTCAGGACGACCACAACCTCCATGCCCTCAACCTGATGAAGGGCGGCATCGTCTACGCCAACTTCGTCACCACCGTCTCCCCCCACCATGCCTGGGAAGCCCGCCACACGGAAATGGGCTTCGGCATGGGACATACCCTGTACGTCCACCAGGACAAGTTCAAGGGCATCCTCAACGGCCTGGACTACGGCTACTGGAGCCCCCAGACCGACCCCCACATCCCCCACCACTACGACCGCGACAGCCTGAAGGCCAAGGACAAGAACCGCAAGGCCCTGCGCCAGCGGCTGTGGCTGCGGGAGGCCAAGAAGCCGGTGGTCGCCTACGTGGGGCGGCTGGATGCCCAGAAGGGCGTGCACCTCATCCGCCACAGCCTGTTCTACGCCCTGGCCAACGAGGCCCAGTTCGTGCTGCTGGGGTCGAGCCCCGAGTTGGGCATCAACGATTACTTCTGGCACCTGAAGCAGGAACTCAACGACAATCCGGACTGCCACCTGGAAATCGGCTTCGACGAGGACTTGGCCCATCTGATCTACGCCGGGGCGGACATCGCCGTCGTCCCCAGCAATTTCGAGCCCTGCGGCCTCACCCAGCTCATCTCCCTGCGCTACGGCACCGTGCCGGTGGTGCGCGCCGTGGGCGGGTTGCAGGACACGGTCTTCGACCGGGACCACTCCCCCAAGGAAGCCGAGAAACGCAACGGCTTCGTCTTCGACCACTCCGACCATGCGGGCCTCGAATCGGCACTCTCCCGCGCCATCCGCCTGTGGCACGACAAACCGGCGACCTTCCGTGGACTCCAGGTCCAGGGCATGGATTGGGACTACTCCTGGAACCATCCCGCCGAGGAGTACCTTCAGGTTTACGCCTTCATCCGCCACCGCTGAACCCTCGCCGGTGGCGAGGCGCTTGCGGCCCTTGGGGCGGAAATTTATAGTGTGAAACGCAAGGAAAAACCCCACCCCCTCCTCAAGACAGGCCGCCGACCGGTCGGAAAGTTGATGAAGATCGTCAGTAAACGCATCCCCACCCAGCGGGCCTGGTTTTCCGTCGTGATCGCCATCCTGCTGGGCGTGGTCGCCGTCTTCGCCAACGGCCTCAACCAGCGCTACGCCGACCGCCTGGCCCGTGCCGCGGCGGTGAGCGAGAGCCTGGCCCGTGTGCTGGAACAGCACGCCGCCTCCGTTCTGCAAAAAACCGACTTGGTCTTGATGCACGTGGCCGAGGAACTGGAACACCAGGAGCGGGAAAAACTCCTCACCACCAGCGAGCTCGACCACTACCTCAAGGAACTCAAATCCCCCCTACCGGAAGTGCAATTGCTGCGTGTCATCACGGCCGATGGCTACAGGCTCGCCGATTCGACGGGTGAAAAAACCCACCTCTACTCCGGCGACCGCGCCTACTTCGTCCGCCACCGCGACAACCCCCACCTGGGGCTGCTCATTTCGGAGCCGATCCAGGGCCGCTCCTTCCCCGGCTGGCAAATCGTCCTCAGCCGCCGCATCAACAACCCGGACGGCAGTTTCGGCGGTATCGTCACCTCGTCCATTTCCCTGTCCTACTTCGAGGATTTTTTCCATTCCCTCAACCTGGGCACGGACAGCAACATTACCCTGTTGAGCGGCGACTTCCGCGTCATCGCCCGCTACCCCATCAACGACGACCAGCGCCTGAAATCGGTCCGCAACGGCCCGGTATCCCAGGCGGCACGGAAGAACCCCGCCAAGGGAACGCTCACCGGCAAATCCGGCTTGGATGGTATCGAGCGCATTTTCAGCTACCGCCAGGTGGATCATTTCCCCCTCTTCGTGGTGGTGGGTTTCTCCAAAAAGGAACAGTTGGCCGACTGGCGACGCAATGCGCTTCTCGACGGCGCGGCCCTGGCCCTCCTCCTGGCCGCCATCGGCTGGCTGGCCTACAAGCTGTTGCGCCAGTACGAAAAGGAAAAGGAAAACGAGGGCCAGTTGCGGGAAATCACCACCACCATGGGAGAAGGCCTGTACGTGCTCGATCGGCATGGGCGCATCACCTTCGCCAACCCGGAGGCCCAGCGGTTGCTGGGATGGGAGGAAGAGGAACTCATCGGCCGCAACGCCCACGCCCTGTTCCATTACCGCAAGGCCGACGGCACGCCCTATCCGGAGGAGACGTGCGAAATTCGCAAGATTATCGTCAGCGGCAAAGATTACCGTTCCGACGACGAATGGTTCTGGAATAAAGATGGCAAGCCCATGCCCGTCTCGGTCATTTCCTCACCCATCGTCCGCCAGGGTAAGGTAGTGGGATCGGTGGAGGCCTTCCAGGATATTTCCCAGCGCAAGCAGACCGAATTGGAATTGAAGCTGCTCAACGAAACCCTGGAGCAACGGGTCCACGGCGAGGTGACGAAGAACATGGAACAGGAGCGGCTGCTGATCCAGCAGTCCCGCCTGGCGGCCATGGGGGAAATGATCGGCAACATCGCCCACCAGTGGCGGCAGCCCATCAACGCCCTCAACCTGCTCCTGGCCAACATCAAGGACGCCTTCGAGTACGGCGAAATGGACAAGGAATACCTGGACCAGTCCATCGCCGACGGCAACCAGTTAATCCAGAAGATGTCCAGCACCATCGACGACTTCCGCAACTTCTTCAATCCCAACAAGGCCATCCAGAACTTCAGCCTGAACCGGGCGATCAGCGCCGCCCTGGCCCTGGTCAGCCATAGCTTCAAGAACCACAACATCGCCATCCTGGTGGAGGAAGGGGAGGATTTCCAGGCGCGGGGCTTTCCCAACGAGTTTTCCCAGGTGCTGCTGAACATCCTGTCCAATTCCAAGGAAGCCATCCTGGAAAACAACATCGCCCGAGGCCAAATCGAGATCACCCTGGGGGAAGACGCCGCCAACGTCTGGGTGGCGGTCAAGGACAACGGCGGCGGCATCCCGGATGCCGTCATGGCGAGGATTTTCGAGCCCTACTTCACCACCAAGGAAAAGGGCACCGGCATCGGCCTCTACATGTCGAAAATGATCATGGAGCACATGCACGGCGCCATCGCCGCCGACAACTTGGGCGACGGCACGGAATTCCGGCTGGAATTGCCGAAGGCCGAGACCGGCGCCACCCCATGAAAAAGGCCGCCCGAGGGCGGCCTTTTTCATGGGTCAGGGCAGGCCTACAACCACACCATCAGCCCCATCTCCATGGGGTGGGTCAACAAGGCGTGGAAAGGATAGACCCGGATGCGGTATTCCAGCTTGCCGCACAGATCCGGCGCCAGCTTGAGGGTGAAGCGGTGCTCGTCGCTGCCCTTGATGGGGCCCTGGTACTCGAACCTGAAGTGGCGCGCTTCCCGCTCCGCCCATTCGCTGCTGCTGGAGCGGCTCACCAGCATTTCCGCCAGCACGTCGTCGGGGGCGAGGCCGTTGAGCTTGATGGCCACCTCGAACTGCAACGCGTCGCCGAAGGGGATGCGCTTCTTCGGATTGTCCAGGCGGCGCATGGTGACGCCGTTCCAATGCTGGCGCACCTTGGCCTTCCAGGCGGCGACGGCGCGGGCGTTGTCGAAGCCCTGCTCGGCGTAGGTACGGCCGTTGCGGGCGGCGGGGAGGTAGAAGCGACTGACGTATTCCCCCACCATGCGGGTGGCGTTGAAGCGGGGCAGC
>JAGUYQ010000311.1 GCA_020061285.1 Betaproteobacteria bacterium | reverse complement strand
GGCGCCGGCGCAAGCTCGATGGCCGCCTGCCGGCGCCGCCCCACGACGAGAGCGGCCATACCTGGCACCATCTGGACCAACTGCTGTTCGCCATCGTCAAGAACGGGGTGGTGCCGCCCATGGCGCCGGAGGGCTATCAGAGCGACATGCCGGCCTTCGGCGGCAAGCTGAACGACCAGCAGATATGGGCGGTGCTGTCCTACATCGAGAGCACCTGGCCGGCGGAGGTTTGGCAGGCCCGGCGCGAAATGGAGCGGGACTCGGGCCGCTGAGAAACATCGAGCAAGCACAACATCGGAAATAGGCCGCTTATGCAGACAGAACACTTCATCCCCGGCAAAGACGCTTCCCTGGAGTTCTCCATCGCCACCATGCAAGCCAAGCTGGCGGCCCTGGGCTTTCACGTCGAGGATCGCTCCTGGCTCAACCCGGTGGCCGACATCTGGTCGGTCCACGTCAGCGAGCGGGATTGTCCCCTGATGTTCACCAACGGCAAGGGCGCCACCAAGGAGGCGGCCCTAGCCAGCGCCCTGGGGGAGTTCTTCGAGCGCATGGGCACCAACTACTTCTGGACCCACTACTACCTGGGGGAGGACATCGCCAACCGGCCCTACGTCCACGATCCCCGGGAACGCTGGTTTCCCATCGAGGACGAAGCCTGGCCGGCGGAACTGCTGACGCCGGAACTGCACACCTTCTACAACCCGGAGGGGAGCATCCCTGCCGACATGCTGGTGGACCACAATTCCGGCAATATCGAGCGGGGCATCTGCGCGCTGCCCTACGTGCGCCAGCGGGACGGCGCCACCGTGTGGTTCCCGGTCAACGTCATTGGCAACCTCTACGTCAGCAACGGCATGTCCGCCGGCAACACCCCCCACGAGGCCCGCGCCCAGGCCCTGTCGGAAATCTTCGAGCGCCACGTCAAATTCCGCATCATCGCCGAAGGCCTTTGCCTGCCGGAGGTGCCGGAGGAAATCATCGCCCGCTACCCCCGCATCCAGGCCGATATCCGCGCCCTGCGGGAGGCGGGCTTCGGCATCCTGGTGAAGGACGCCTCCCTGGGCGGGCGCTACCCGGTGATGAACGTCACCCTGCTCAACCCCCAGGACCAGGGCTGTTTTTCCAGCTTCGGCGCCCATCCCCGTTTCGAGATCGCCCTGGAACGAGCCCTCACCGAACTGCTGCAAGGCCGCGGCCTGGACGCCCTGGGGGGTTTCCCCGAACCGGGCTTAGACCTGGACGAAGTCGCCAGCAGCCCCAACCTGGAAATCCACTTCGTCGATTCCAGCGGCGTCATTCACTGGAACTTCCTCGGCGATACGCCGGACTTCGCGTTCCACGACTGGAACTTCAGCACCAGCACCGACGAGGACTACGCCTGGCTGGTGGATGCGGTTCACCGGGAGGGCCATGACCTCTACGTCGCCGAGTTCACCCACCTGGGCGTCTACGCTTGCCGCATCCTGGTCCCCGGCATGAGCGAAATCTACCCCGTGGACGACCTGGAATTCGAGAACACCAGCGCCGCCAACAACCTCCGCCCCGCCATTCTCAACCTGCCCAACCTGGACGAGGACGAATGCGCCGAACTGTTGGACGCTTTGAACGACTTGGGGCTGGACGACCAGCGCCCCGTGGCCGGCTTCATCGGCCTCGCCGTTGACCCCGGCAGCCTGTGGGAAGACCTGCGCCTGGGAGAACTCAAAGCCCTGCTGGCCCTGGCCCTGGGCGACGTGGAAGCGATACAGGAGGGCTGCGACTGGGTGCGCCACTTCGGCCAACTGAGCGAGCCGCGGCGCAAGGTATACCGCTGCATCGAAAGCCTGCTGAACCTGGAAGAGGACGAGGGCTACGACGAGGCCCTGGGCCACCTCTACGGCGCGGACACCTTAGCCCAGGCCAAGGCCTTGCTGGAAGGGGATGAGCGTTTCTTCGGGCTGGAGGCGCCGGGAATGGGGCTGGAGGGGTGTGAGATGCACCAGCGATTGCTGGAGGCTTATGGCAAGGCGCACGGGGTGTAAAGCCGAAAGATTGAAACGAGATTGCTGGGACTTGCTTTCCGGACAAGTAATCCGGGGTTGCCTGTCTGATTTTGTTATATGGAAATGGTATTCATAAGCATGACGCGGTATATTTCATTGAGTTAGGATGCTTGCTTTTACGTTAGCCTTGGATGGGAACTGTGGTAAGAGGATTTGAGCCAGAAAGGCAAGTGTACGTTTGTCATTTCGATATTCTCGGAATGAAATCCGTTCTTGCGCGCTCAAATTTTGAAGCATGGCAAACCATATGTGATCTCGCGGATGCGCAGGATAATCAAGAGCTGCCAATAACAGTCGATTCGCGAAATAGCCTAACTGAGAGATTCTTTTCTGACACAATAATTATTTCTACTAGCGATGATAGTGCAGGGGCGCTTCACACGATATTGGCTCGTTCTTTTGAAATATTCAGAAGTGCATTTCGCTCTTCAATTCCATTAAGGGGTGGGATTGCTTATGGCTCTTGGTTTGAAAGCAGTGAGCAAGAGCGTGAGTTATTCACTGGTGATGCCCTTCTGCGCGCATATGATTTGGGTGAATCACAACAGATGCTCGGCATTTGTATATGTGATGTTATACGACAACGGTTTTCTAAAACCCCATTTCGGTTCCGCTCTGGTGAGCCAGTGATTAAAGACTATCCAGTGCCCCTAAAGAAAGGGGTTCGTATCAATAGGGCGGTTTTAAACTGGCCTGCAATATGTCGGCAAGAGCTAACTCAAATTAATAAGTCGGAAGCGAACAGCCTTGCGCAGTATTTTTTTGGCTTTGGTAAGCCAGATACCTTGCCGGAAGAGGTGATGACAAAATATACCAATACAGTGGAGTTCATTAGATGCGCGGGATAATAAACACCCCGTAGTTCCGTGTAGAGTGCAATAACCGAAGCGCACTAAATGGGTTAGCCTCGAATCACTGCGCTTCAATCTTTGTCGCCCCGCACCGCTCGCACACCAGCCGCGTCACCAGCTTTCTCTCCTTCACGTCGAAAACCGTCTGACCGTCGGCGGCCCACTTGTGAAAGCCGTTGGCGCAGAGCCTTCTGCCCTTGTGCTTTTCCCCCGGTTTGGGGCGCTTGAATGGGATTACCTCACCCATGAACGTTTCCGCCAAAGAGGGTACAGACCAAAATCCCGCTCCTGTTGCTCGGACGGCTGGTTGCGCTCGATCTGGGAGCCGAGACAACTATCCCGTAGCTTCTCGAAATCGGCGTCGGCGATGGCCGCTGCGTCCAGGCGGTGTTCACGGCGGAAGACTTCGATGGCGTGCCAAAGGTCGGCCACTTGCCGGTCGCGCAGGCGCTGGTATTCGGCTTCGGACAGCAGCACCGCCACGGCCTTGCCCCGGCGGGTGAGCAGGGCGGGTTCGCCCCCTTCCACGTCGTGGACGATGGAGGCCAAGTGGTTGCGCGCTTCGGTGATGGAGTATTGTTTGCTCATGGGGAATCCCGGGGATGTTATCTAGGTTTCCATCTTAATAGCAGATCAGGGGAGGGGGTGCGGTAAACGTCGAAGCGGCGGTGTCAGAAGGTCCGCCACTGTTCGAGGGGCAGGCCTTCGGTTTCCACCGTCCGGTTGTAGGCGGCGATGAAGTCAGCGTTTTCCTCTTGCCAGCGCCGCTCCCGTTCTTCGCGTCTTCGCGCACCAGCTTGCGCAAGAAGCACAGCACGAGCTGGGTGTCGAGCAGGCGCCTCATTCCTTGCCCTCGAAGACGGCCAGCAGTTCGTCCGGCAGGGGGACGTCGAAGTCGGGGTCGAGATGGATTTGCCCTTTCAGGCTGCCCGGCGGACGGATGCGGTTTTCTTCGGGGTTGTAGGCCACCAGTTTGGCGACGGGGCGCCCGGCCTTGGCGATGACGATTTCTTCGCCGTGGTCCACTCGTTCCAGGAGCTTGGAGAAGTGGGTTTGGGCTTCGTGGATGTTGACGGTGGGGCTCATGGGGGGGCCTCCGAATGAGAGTAGTTCGAGCTTAGTCAGGGTGGTTGTTTCATGCAATAGATCCGTGGACAAAAACTTTGCAAGGCTTGCGGATGGGGTTTTAATCCAGATTGTCCATTGGGGGAAAGGGTGTGGTTCCAAACTGCGACAGTCCCTCATCCCTGGCCTTTCTCCCGGAGGGAGAAGGGTGAAAGCCCCCTCTCCCCTCGGGAGAGGGGTTGGGGTGAGGGACGATCGCCCACAAAACTGCCTAATGGATAATCTGGGTTTAAACCTGTCCTGTCTTGCCGCTGCCCCCGCGCTCAGGCTAAAGTAGCGCTTTCGCAAAAAGCCATCCTAAGGGGATTCTGTGTTAGCCATCATCGAAGCGGCCGGCTGGCCGATCTGGACGATCATTTTTGCTTCCGTCATCGCGCTGGCTATCATCGGCGAGCGCCTGTGGTCCCTGCGGGGCTCCCTGGTGGCGCCTGCCGACCTGCTGCCCGTGGTGGTGCAGGAGATGAAGAACGGCGTTTCCCCCGCCACCCTCGACCGCTTGGCCGCCGGGCCGCTGCTGGGCCATGT
>JAGUYQ010000002.1 GCA_020061285.1 Betaproteobacteria bacterium | reverse complement strand
TGTCCGCGGCGGCCACCGATCACTGCCCCTACTCCCGCGCCCAGAAGGAAGCCGACCTGACCGATTTCTCGAAGATTCCCGGCGGGATGGCCGGCGTGGAAATCCGCCTGCCGCTGCTGTATTCCGAAGGCGTACGCAAAGGCCGCCTTTCGCTGGCGCGCATGTGCCAGGTCTGGGCGGAAGGCCCGGCGCGCCTGTCGGGTCTCTTCCCGCGCAAGGGCAGCCTGGCGGTGGGAAGCGACGCCGACATCGTCATCTTCAACCCGGAAGAAAAATGGACTCTGCGGGCTGCTGACCTGCACATGAACAGCGACTGCCTGCCCTACGAGGGCATGCAGGTGACCGGCAAGGTGGAAACCGCCATCCTGGCCGGGAAGGTCCTGGTTCAGGACGGCGAATTGATAGCAGCTGCGCCGGCCGGGCAGCTGGCGCCGCGCAATTTTGTAAAAGGATCCCCATTCCAGTAAAGTAGAGGACCCGTTTGACTCGAAATCTCTCCCCCTTGAATTGGAGCCATGCCATGGTCGAGGCGCAGCGTTGCCTTGGCTGCCATGAGGCACCTTGCCAGCAAGCCTGCCCGGCGGGCGTGGACGTGCCGGGTTTCATCCGCCGCTTCCGCGAGGAAAACCTCGCCGGGGCGTCCGAAATCATCTATTCGTCCTGCCCGCTCGGCCAGATTTGCGGGCAGGTCTGCCCCACCGGCGACCTGTGCGAGGGCGCCTGCGTCCTGCCCGCCATGGGGCAGGCCCCCATCCGTATCGGCGCGCTGCAGGCCTTCATCACCTCACAATCCCGGCCGGAGGAGAAAGCCATGGAATCAGCGACAGGCTGGCGGGTCGCCGTGATCGGCGCCGGCCCGGCCGGTCTGGGCTGCGCCGTTCAGGTTAACCGCCTGGGCGCGGAAGTGCATGTATTCGAAGCCGGCGGCGAGTCCTGCGGGTTGGTCGGTCGCGTGATCCCGGCCCACCGCCTGCCGGCCGGGGTGGTGGAGAGCGACCTGGTCCGCCTGAGCGCCAGCGGCATTCAATTTCATACCGGCGCCCGCGTAGACGCCGTTCTGGCGGAAAAGCTCGCCGGGGATTATGACGCCGTCTTCCTGGGGGCGGGACTGAACGGAGAAGTGCAGCCCGATCAGCCTATTGAAGAAGCGCTCGGGGTCTTTTCCGCCCTCGATTTTCTGGCCCGGGCGCGCAGCGGAGAATCAATCGCCTTTGGCAGCCGGGTGGCGGTTATCGGAGCCGGCAATGTCGCCATGGACGCCGCCGTCGTCGCCAGAAGACTCGGAGCGGAACAGGTGATGGTGCTCTATCGCCGCGGTCAGGCCGAAATGCCCGCCTGGGAGAGCGAATACCTGGAGGCCTGCCAGCTGGGCGTGGAGTTCCGCTGGATGAGCGTTGTGGATGCCATCCACACCGAAAAATCGGAGGATGGCAGCCCGCGCGTTTCGGGTGTGGATATCGCCCGCACCCGCTATTCAAAAGACAAAATGAGCGGGCGGCGCGGCGTCGAACCGGACCCGCAGCAGCCGGCATATTATCAACCCTGCGATGCGATCATCTTCGCACTGGGGCAGGCGCTGGACGCTCGCAACGCCGGCCTGTTCGGCGCGGCCGTGGCCGGGGGCCTGATCTCCGTGGAACCTGGTTCCGGACGCACATCCAACCCGAAAGTCTTCGCCGCCGGCGAAGCCGTGACCGGCGGATCTACCGTGGTGGCCAGTATGAGCGCCGGCATGGCCGCCGGGCGCGCCATCCATGCCTTCCTCGAAGGCGAAAGGAGCCGGGCATGACGAGCAGCCTGAAAACAACCTTCTGCGGGCAGGACTTCGCCAATCCCTTCATCCTGGCGGCCTCACCCTCCACCGACGACCGCGAAATGGCAGCCCGCGGTTTCGAAGCCGGCTGGGCCGGCGCCGTCCTTAAAACCACTTCGCACGAGAGCGAAGAGGTCTCGATTGCCTACCCGATCATGGCCGCCCTCGGCCCGGGTCCGAAGATGCTCGGCCTGCAAAACATCGACCTGCTCTCCGAGAAGCATATTCACGAAATCGCCGAAGACATCGCCTGGCTGAAGGCGCGTTTCCCCGAACGCAGGGTGATTGCCAGCCTGATGGCGCGCACCCACGCCGAATGGAAAAGCCTGGTGGAGATTTCCGAGCAGGCCGGGGCTGATATGATTGAAGCCAGCATTTCCTGCCCGCAGGGCGCCGAGATGGAAGACGAAACCGGTGTGAATGATCCCCTCCCCCAATCGGGATGGATGGTCAGCCAGGACCCCCACCAGACCGAGCGGGTGACGCGCTGGGTGGTGCAGGCCGCGAAGGCTGCGCCGGTGTATGTGAAGCTCAGCCCGACGGTGACCGACATCGCCGGCATCGGCCGGGCGGTGGAAAAGGGCGGCGCCCAGGCCGTCTGCGCCATCGATTCCCTTGAAGGCATCCTGGGCGTCGACCGCGATACGCTCTCGCCCCTGCCGAGCGTGCAGGGCCTGGGCACCCGCGGCGGCTACTCCGGCCGGGCGGTCAAACCCGTGGCTTTGCGCTGCGTGGCGGACCTGGCGAGCGCGGTTAATATTCCCGTATCAGGCGTCGGCGGGGTCTACGACTGGCGCGATGCGCTGGATTTCATTCTGCTGGGCGCCTCGACCGTGCAGGTGTGCACGGCTGTGATGCAGCTCGGCTTCGGCGTCATCGACGGCCTGACCGACGGCCTGGCCAGGTGGCTGGACGCCAGGGGCTTCTCCAGCCCGGCCGAAGCGGTCGGCCTGGCCCTCACCCGCCTGACCGAGCACGATGAGCTTGTGCACGGTGTGAAGGTGCTTTCGCGCATCGACCCGGAGTTGTGCATCGGCTGCGGGTTGTGCTACGTCACCTGCCGCGACGGCGGCCACGTAGCCATGGAGTTCACCCCCGAACGCAAGGTGAATGTCCTGGAGGAGCGCTGCGTGGGCTGCGGCATGTGCGCCCAGGTCTGCCCCGTCCCCGGCTGTATT
>JAGUYQ010000298.1 GCA_020061285.1 Betaproteobacteria bacterium | reverse complement strand
GGGGGGCGGGGGTTATGGCCGGGTTGCCGGGCCATAACCCCCCGTCAGCAGAATTTTAGAAATAGCCCCGCTGGTCTTCCGGGGGCAGGGGGTGCTCCCGCTCGATCTGGCGGTGGTACTTGCCGTTGACGTTGGCCTCGATCTGCAAATAGCGCTCTTCCCGGCTCGGGGCGCTGAGGTTGTCGCGCTCAATCTCTTCCGTGTAGTGGATCAGGTGGCGTTTGACGGCGCTGGGAAAGCGGTTGTCCAGGCGGAAACCCTGCCGGGCGAGGGTGTCTTCCAACTCCTCGCAGGTGTGCTCCCGCAGGTCGTAGGCCACCTCCACGCAGGCGCCTTCCCGGCACTGCTGAACGCTGACGTGGCTCATGCCTTCCAGGGTTTCGACGATGCGGCGGATTTCCTCCACCGAAGGGTTGCTGAAGCAAATCTTGCGGCGCTTGAGCGCGTCGGAGTCGAAGTCTTGCATGGGTGTCTCCTCTCATGTCCTGAATATGTCGGCCCGGATATCTGTCGTACCCGTCTTGCATAAGAATAGTCGAAGGAAGGGCAAAACAAAAGCTGAGTGAAGGGCCGGGGGTTCAAGCGGGAGCGCGACCCGCCAGCCAGTCGCGCAAGGCGGCATTCGACGCGGGTTTTCCTGCCCTCTCCCGTTTTCGTGAAAGATAAATGGGGTTTGAGAGCCCATTTATCCTCTAGTTGGAATGCTCAAGGCAATGGCGTTCAAACGCTTCTTTACTCAGATCAAAGCCCTTTTCTCTGGCCATTTCCCACGGTCGTACGCAGGCGCCTTCCCGCGCGCACCAGGAATAGCCTGCGGAGCCGATACAGCCATGTTCGTCGCGGTCGTCCCCGGTCATCCGTGGCTGGGCCGGTTGTGGCTGGTTGGCGCATGAGGCCAGCACGACGGCCACGGTTACGATAGCGGCTGCCCTTGCCAAGGCGCCAAAAGGCAGCCGCTTCGGCGTACTTTTCTGGCGCCCCTCTTTCTTATCCACTTAACGGTTATTCCTGAAAATTATTCAAGGTGGAGTTCTTTACTTGCTTGCCGCTTGGAAACCGGGGCAACTCAGTCCGCCCCTTATTATTCTCAACTGAAGGGCTGGGCCGCAAGGAAACTACTCCGGCAAACGAAGTTGCCCCTCTTCGAGCACGAAGAAAGGATTCCATGCAACCTCCCACGGATGACCATCGGGATCGGCGAAATAGCCAGAGTATCCCCCCCACTCGGCCATTTGTGCCGGTTTCAACAAAGTACCCCCGGCCTTCACCGCTTGATCAAGTACACGGTCAACGGCCTTTTTATCGGGAACGTTTTGCGCGAGCGTGATGCCGCCAAAACCGCCGTCATCTTGTATGTTTGCATCGGCAGCCAGTAAATGGCGCGGGTACAAGGCCAAGGCCGTGCCTGTTGCGAGGTTGAAGATCGCAAAATCGCCAACGCTTGCGCTCGACTGCGACCACTTCAAGCCATCGCGATAGAACGAGACGGCTCGCGCAAGATCACGAACGCCGAGAGTGACGATATTCAAGCGTGGTTCCACGGGTGTTCTCTCCTCAATTTTAAGCAGCTCACACACTCGTTAAGGCGGATACCCGGCACTTGCTCCGCTCTCTTGCGAGTTCCGCGCCGCCGATCCGTTTACGCCACCGCAAGGGGACACAAACGGATAAAACGATGGCGATCACGACTTGCAACCGCTGTGCTTCGGCAGCTTCTCCGGCTGGCCCCAGTCGTTGCTCGGCACGTCCTGGTAAGGGGCCGGGAACACCTGCTTTTGCACGGTAAAACCGGTCGGCACGTCCGACTTCGGGTTGTCGTAGTCGATAATCCAGAAATAATCGTAATTGTCGCCCTCCCAGCTTTCGGGGACCTTCGCCGACGGCGGCAGTTGGTCGAGATTGAGCAACTGGCGCAGGGTCACCTTCTGGCCGGGGAACTGCTTTTCCAGCTTTTTCTTCGCGATATGGTCGTGCTCCCACACCATCACCACGACCTTGCCCTCCCACCTGGGGTTCGTCATCACGTCATGGGCCGCTTCCTGGGTGCGCAGGTTGAGTTGCAGGGCCTCTTTCTTCTTGTCCACGCCCGGTAGCGGCACCACCGAATAAAGCTGAAGCGGCACGCCCCAGCTCTGCGCCGCCGGGCTGGCCAGCTCCAAGGTGTGCAAGGTAACGGCGAAAATGCCGTCCGGACCGTTGGCCGGGAGGATGCTGTTGGCCGCCCTCTTGCCTAGGTAGTTGGCCTGCAAGGCCAGCGAGCGCTGCTGGCCGGTGGGGCAGAGTTGATAGGCATCCTGCTTCTCGCCGTGGCGCAGGATGATGATCCGCTTCGGCACCGCCTCGGCCAACGGCGCCATGCCCAGGCTGAGCATGAGCGCGCCCAACAGGCTGAATCCGAGCCGCCGCAGCACGTTACGAGAGTGGGTCGGGGAATGGTGATTCATGGTCGGGTTTCCTTGTCGGGTTGCCGGGGATCCGGGTCAGCCATTGACGATGTTGCGCTCGATCCAATGGAACATGTAGGCGTCGAAGACCCGCACTTCCCACCACCGCGTCTTCGCCACGTCCGGGGACGCATTATCGAGAATCCGCCGCTCCCTTTCGGAGGGTTCCGCGGCCAGGAGCGTCGTTGCGTCCTTTTGCAGCGCGATTTCCATGGTGCGCCAATCGTCGAAAAGCGTTTGCTCGTGATTGAAAAGCAGGAAGGGGAACGAAACGACCCAAATGACGGCGATGAATGCGCACAGGGCGATGAACCGGGACAGCAACGGCAACAACCGCCCCCCTCTGATTTTGTGAAGAATGAAAAACACGACCGCGCAAACGAAGGCGAACTTGATGAAGCCTTGTATTTGATAATGTTTGCCCAGCCTGTCGTGCCTTTTTTCGCTGGTGCTGGCGCTAGAGAGCAATTCATCCTGGGCGAGGGAATAGGCGTCCTCGAAACTCTCCGCCGCCGGGTACTTCCTGAGCAGAAGCAGTTTCTGGCGCTCGGTGCTGTGCTGCTGAGCGAATTTCGCGGAAGTGAAAACGAGTGTCGGGGGCAATGTGGACGCAGCCTGCATCACGGGGCCGTTGAGCAGGAACAGGAACGCGATGACGGCTATGGCGGAAGCGAGGGGCACGAGCTTCGAAAGGCCGTAGCCGTCCAAGGCGGTCCTTATTTCCTCGATACGCGCGCCGGAAGATTTGACGCCCTCAACAAACCGCTGCAGCCACTCGACGGTGTTGGCGCGATGCAGGAAATTCGACACCCCCAGAGCGATGAGCATCATCGTCGCCGGCGGCCACATGAACTGCCAGGCATCGTTGACTACGCTGGTGATTTCGCGAAATTCCATGATGGCAGGGCTTGATAATTAACGTTGCGCTTAAAGGGCGGAAGCAGGTGGAAAAACTTGCTGTTGGAGCGTCGCTCTCGGGATATCGCTAACCATTACGGTCTAGGCGTTTTTTAATGTTACGTACCTGAAAGAACATATAGATAACAGCAGCAGCAAGGAAAAATTTAAAGAACACGTCCACCCTTTGTTGGTGATTGTATTGATCCCAACGGTATTCGCGAGTAAATGTATCTATCGATTCTTTTTTTCCTATTGCCACCTCACCATTGGGTAGTTCCGCCTCAACGGTTGGCTGGCAATTCGAAGTGTCTTCCCCATAGAACGTTATGTATGCCGCCGTCCAGCTATTTGCTCCAGAAGGAAATAGTTTGTCGTATCTAACAGTAACGGTGCTATTTTGTAAGGACTCGTCGCTTTTCTTTGGGTTGCTAGGGCTTGCATATGCATCTGGGTAGGTTTCATAAGTGTCATAGCCACTACAGCCTATGAAATGAACCCTGATGTTCCTGAGTTCCTTGCCAGATATGTTCACAACGTGAACTTCTGCGGACTCAGTCGCATGAAAACCAATGCCAGATAACATGGCGGGCAAAGATTTGTATATTTCTTTGCCTATTTGTTCAAGCAAGGGAGCAGGGACTTGATCGGGAAACTTCTGCCCTGAGCTATTAATCTGTTTAAAAGCAAGAGATAACTGGCGATTCCACTCATTCACGGGGTTTCGTTTAATGCTTACCTCGTAGACGTAATGCAGCGTAGGCTCCGTGAGTTTTGCATATATTTCTGGCGCAAATGGAATACAGGCAACAAGTACCGGAATAAGTATGTCCTTTAACGGCGATTTCCAATTCATCTGCAATACCTGAGGAAAGTGTGGCCAACTTTGATAGTCCACTTTTGAGATATAGCCCCGAAGGCTATGCCGCAGAACCCTTCTTGTCAAATTCTACCATTTTGTTTTGTAAAGAACTTTAGTAATTCTGCCAAGCCAAATTCGCCGGCAAACACGGCGTCATATTCCTCGCCCCCCAATAGCCCGCAAAAACTCCAGCCGCAATTGGCTATCGTCCTTGAAGCAGCCGGCGAAGGCCTGGGTGACGACCCGTTCGTCGCCCCGCCGGTCTTCCCCCAGCAGTAGGCACAGTTGCTCGGCCTCGATGACGCAGGCGGCGCCCTTGGCCTTGCCGTGGGTGACCAGGGCCTCGGCCACGTCCCGGGTCATCCATTCCTGGTAGGTGAAGCGGTGGCCGATGGCGTCCACCATGCGGGCGATGCGGCCGAAGCCGTGGAGGCGGCCGCCGGGGACGTAGGCCACGTGGGCGATGCCGCGGAAGGGCACTAGGTGATGGGGGCAGACGCCATGGACGGCGATGCCCCGCACCACCACCAGGTCTTCCCGCGAATCGTCAAAGCCGGCCCCTAGGGC
>JAGUYQ010000039.1 GCA_020061285.1 Betaproteobacteria bacterium | reverse complement strand
CCGTGGAGGAGGCGGTCCAGGGCGGGGTGACCGGCGCTCCGGTGAACCCCCAGGTGATCGTCCGCCGGGCCCTGGAGCTTTTTGCGGCCCAATTGGCCTGCGCCCACAACCACCCCTCGGGAGTCGCCGAACCCAGCGGCGCCGACCGACACCTCACCAATGCCCTGAAGCAGGCCCTGGCCCTGGTGGAAGTGAACGTCCTCGACCATTTCATCGTCGGCGGCGGGAGCGCCTTCTCCTTCGCCGAACGGGGTCTGCTCTAGGCCTGTTCAGGCGTTGACGAAGTCCTTGCGCGCCCCCAGCACCTTGTCCAGGTAGCGCCGCGTCTCCGCCCGCGGATGCTCGGTCCGCAGGCGCTGGTAGACCTCGCCGGGGGAAAGGCGGTTGATGACCCGCAGGGCCTCCCCCCGGTCGCGGGAAAACGTCGCCATGACGTTGCCGGCGCCGCCGTTGTAGGCGGCGATGACGCAATACTCGCGGCTGAGGGGGTCGCGGACGCCATCCAGGTAGTCGCCGTCCAGCATGGACAGGTAGGCGGTGCCGAGCTCGATGTTGTTGGCCGGGTTGAACAGGTAATCGCTGCTGGGAATGCCGTCCACCCCCTTCACCTTGCGGTAGGCGTCGCGGCCGCCGGTGGTGGGCACCAGTTGCATCAGGCCGTAGGCCGGCGCCGAACTGACGGCGAAGGGGTTGAAGGCGCTTTCCGTTTCCATGATCCCGTAGATGAGGCTCTTGCTGACGCCGTAGCGGCGGGCATTCTCGTCCACCCAGCGGGCATAGCGCTGGGCGCTGAGGTTGACGTGGCCGGGCACCATGGCGAACTGGACATAGGTCACCAGCTTGCCGCCGCCGTCCTGGGCCGGGCGGCGGCGCTTGTCGTGTTGCAGCAGATGGCGGGCGTAGCGCTCGGCGCGGTAGGGGGTGCCGATGGCCTTGCCCTCCTGGTCGTCCACCAGGCCGTAAAGATAGGGCTTGCCCGTGAGGCGGACGGACTTGTCGGAATACAGGTCTACGGCGCGGGGGTCGTCGGGGGTAAGGAGGGTAGTGACGATGGCGTTACGCAGGCTTTTGTCCGGGTCGGCCTGGTCCACGGTTTCCACCGTCACCGTGCCGCCGTCGAAGTCCACCACCGCCCGGCTGAGGTAGTTCTGGGTGTATTTGACGTACTGCTTGCTTCTGGGCAGGGCCACGTCCCGCTGGCCCCACTTCTTGCCCGCCTTGCCTTGCAGCACGGCGACCAGGCGATCGAAGGCCTTCTTGGCGCGCTCGGCGTCGCGGACCAGGAGAAGGGGGTTGCTTTCGTAGGACTGCACCCGCTGCCGCGCCAAGTTGGCCAGGGCCTGCTCGGGACTGCCGCTGCGGGCGACGGTCACCACCTGGCTGACGCTGCACGAGGCCAGGGGCACCGATGCGAGCAAGGCGGCAAGGCGGGCTAATCTCGGTATTCGGATCGCCATGCTTGAGAGGATACCCCAGGAAAACGCTTCCGGTATACTGCCGCCATGGGAATACGCCTGCCTGTCCTGTTGCTCCTCCTCCTCGTGCTGCCCGGCTGCGTCACGGCGGGAGGCAAGCAGCTCAACCGGGACTTCCGTCTCGATTACATCGCCAAAAGCGACGTGGACATGGTGGCGGAGGTCCATCAGAAAGCGGCCCTCGACTCCCTGCGCCTGCTGACGGAGAAGCTCTACAAGCGCAACCCGAAGGAGTGGCGCAAAAGCGGCCAGGCCGGCGCCGAGGCCGCCGCCGCCCGGATTTTCGACGGCGTGCCGCGCAAATACCTGGTCTTGGACGGGCGGCGGGGAAGCGACGCGGTCACCCTCGCCTTCGACGACAACTACAGCGGCGACCGGGTGCTGGCCTTTTCCTTCGGCCTGAAGGAAATGCTGCTGGCCTCCTACAACGACAAAGCCGAACTCTACCTGACCGACGACCTGGACCCCCAGAGGCTCTACAACAGCGCCCGCAACCTGGAAATCGCCGCCTGGAAGCTGTCCAACGCCCACAACGCCAAAGGGGAACTGTTCCTCCTCAGCAACGAGGCGGAGGGACCGGTGAAGAACCTCAGTTTCGAACGGGAGTTCGGCAAGATGATCGTCAGCCAGGACACCTTGGCGAAGATCGTCGCGGAGAAAACCAACCGCTCCGTCGTCCATGTGGTGCAAAGCCTGGCGACGGCCGTCTTCCTGCCCATCCCGGTGCCAAAATAGCCTCCCTCACTCCCCCTTGGCGGTGGGAACGAAGACGCTGCGGTCCTCCCGATAGATGTGGGCACTCAACCATTTCATCAGAAAGTTCAATACCTTCTGGTTGATATTGGGCCGCAAGCCGTGGAGATACTGCCAGCGGATATCGTTGACGGTTTCCGCGAACACGGCATGCTGGCGCTGGTGAGCCGTCAGTCCGGCATAGCCCCGTTCCGCCATCAGCGCCTCTTCCCGCCGGAAGTGCTCGATGGTGTAGTTCACCAATTCATCCAGCACGCTTTCGACGATGCGCCGGTTGCCGATGCGCTCCGACATGGCCAACTGGTTGATGAGGCCGATCAGGATGCGGTGGTCGTCGTCGAGCACGTCCACCTCCACGGATAAACGCTCGGTCCAATTCGCCACCAGGGTTTCCCGGCGGTATTCCATCACCTTGAGAAAGGCTTCCACCAGCACGGGATCGAATTGCTCCCCGGCGCGCTGGCGAATGTAATCCACCGCCTGTTCTTCGGGCCACGCCGGCTTGTAGGGGCGCCGCGAGGTAAGGGCGTCGAACACGTCCACCAAGGCCACGATCCGGGAAGCCAGGGGAATATGGTGCCCCACCAGCCCCATGGGGTATCCCTGGCCGTTGAAATGCTCGTGGTGGGACAGGGCCACCTCGCCGGCAAGCTCGATGAGATAGTTGCCGCTCTCCAGGACCAGGTTGGCCTTGTCCAGCACCTTCTTGCCGTGGACGGTATGGGTGCGGATGGCGTCCCACTCGTGGGGCTCCAAGGCACCCGCCTTTTGCAGGATACCGTCGGGGATCGCCACTTTGCCCACGTCGTGGAGAATGCTGGCCGTGCCGATGAAACGCTTGAACTCGGGCGTGATCCGGTCCGGGTAGGCGCCCATTTCCTCCAGCACGTGGACCATTTCGTCCGCCATGCGGGCCACCCGCAGGATATGTTCGCCGGTATCGCGGTCCTTGTGTTCGGCAAGGCTGGCCAGGGCCACCACCGTGGCCCGCGTGGTCCGCTCCGACAGCTTGGCGTAGTGGTGGGCCGCCAGGGTGCCGTTCACCCGGTCGTTGAAGAAGGGCAGTAAGCGGGAGCATTCCGGCTCCAGAGCATGGGCGAGTTCGACATAGAGAAGGAGTGTGAACTGCGCCGGATGACGGAACAACAGTACGATAAAGCCATCCTGAGCCATGTTCGAGCCGGACGAGAGCACGCCCGCCAGGCGCTGTAGGACCTCTTCTTCCGCGACGGGTTTATCCACTGCCGCGGCAAAACGATCGTCACCGTGCAGAATGCGCGGCATGGCCAAGCCGTCCTCGGACAAGGCGGTGAACGCTGCTTTGTGCCCGCCAATGGCCTCCGAAACCAGAGGGATCAATCGCTCGATCAGTTCGTCCTGGGACCGGGTCTCGTCCACCTTCCGGCAGACGGCCATGACCGCTTCGTAGGGGTCTATGATCTCAATGTTTGCCGCCATATCCATAACACAAAAGTCAGCGGCCACGGCCGGGTTGCCTTAGTCCTTCCCCTCGCCGTCAAAATGCCGCACCAGGGTTTCCAGGTTCCGTGCCACCCCGACCAGAGCCGCGGTGGTGTCGCCCACCTCTCGGATGCTTTCGCTGGTCTGCTCCGTCAGGGAGGCAATCCCCCCCATGTCGGCGGAAATATCCTCTCCCGCCGAGGTCTGCTGGTTGGAGGCATCGGCAATATGTTGGGCCATGGCCGTCACCCGGTCGGAAGCCTGGCTGATCTCCGCCAGGCTGCTGCTGCTGGCCTGGATCAGCACCAGCCCTTCCTGCACCTCGTGGGCCGCCTGCTCCATGGCGCTCACCGCCGCGCCGGTGGTGGCGTGGATGCTGTCCACCATATGGGTAATATCCGCCGTGCTGGCCGTGGTCCTTTCGGCCAGCTTCCGCACTTCGTCGGCCACCACCGCGAAGCCGCGGCCCTGCTCTCCCGCCCGCGCCGCTTCGATGGCGGCGTTGAGGGCCAGCAGGTTGGTCTGATCGGCGATCTCCTTGATGGCCTGGGTGATGGTACCGATGCGCTGAATGGATTGGTTAAGCTCGCCGATGGAGGAACTGGAGGTCTGGACCGCTTCCACCACACGGGAAGTGGCTTCCATGCTGCGGGCCATTTGCTGGTTGCCCTTTTCCACCACGGTATGGGTATCGCTGGCGGCGGCGGCGGCCTCGTTGGCGCTGTCCGCCACGTCCTTGATGGCCACGCTCATCTCCTCCATGGTGCCGGAGGCGTGCCGCACTTGCAGGCTTTGTGCCTGGGCCTGCTCCAACACCCGCGACACCTGGGCCTTCAGTTGGTTGCTGCTGTTGGCGATGGTTTCCGAGGCCTGCTTGACCTCGTCCAGGATCACCTTGATGTGCACCTGCATGACGGCCAGGGCCGACAGAACTTGGCCGGGCTCGTCCTTGCCGTCGATGTCCAGGCGGTTGTCGAGATGCCCTTCGCCGATACGCTGGAATACCCGAATTATCCGGTTAAGGCCACGGTCGATGACGGAGGAAATG
>JAGUYQ010000176.1 GCA_020061285.1 Betaproteobacteria bacterium | reverse complement strand
AGTAGCCGCCGCGCTGTTGTTGTTTCCCCTGATGGAGGCCTCGGCGGGGGCACTGCCTGTGACAGGCATGCCGCCGCCTGCCCAGGTGCCGGCTTCGCCTGCGCCGAAGTTGGCTGAAAAGGCGCCGGGATGGGCGGAGTTGACGTCCGATCAGCGTGCGGTGCTGGCCCCCCTCGGTCCTGAATGGGACCGGTTGCCTCCGATTCAGCGCAAGCGCTTGCTGGCGGTCGTCAAGCGTTATCCCAAGATGACGCCCGAGCAGCAGGAACGTATCCGCTCCCGCATTGATGTCTGGAGCCGTCTGACCCCGGAGCAGCGCAGCCAGGCGCGGGACAAGTTCGTCAAGCTCAAGCAGTTGCCCCCTGAGAAACGGCAAGAAATCAAGAAAAAATGGAGTGAGCGTCAGCAGGCCGCGCCGGTAGCGGCTCCCGCCGCCCCTGCCCCGAGCGGTGCCTATTAAACCATCCGGAAGATGACTATTTCTACTTCTACGTATCCGCCCGTTCCGGCCATCGGCCACCGTTTCATGAGCATGGTCTACGATGCCGTGCTGCTGCTGGCCCTCCTCTTTATCGCGGCCTTCTTGTTCGTGACCCTCACCCGCTATACCGGGCAGCCCCACATCCGGCCTTTTTTCCAGGCTTATCTGCTGGGGGTGATCGCCGCCTATTACCTGTGGTTCTGGTTGCACGGGGGGCAGACCTTGCCGATGAAAACCTGGCATGTCCGTCTGGAACTGGCGGATGGGGGGGCGATTACCTTGGAGCGGGCGCTGCTGCGTTTTGCCCTGGGGTGGCTGTGCCTGCTGGGAATCGGCATTGTGTGGGCGTTTTTCGACCACGAGCGCCAGTTTCTTCACGACCGTCTGGCGGGCACCCGCCTGGTTTCGGTTGATAAACCCTGAGCCTTTTGGCGTTTACCGCCGCTCCCGCCACCACATCAGACCGACCGCCACCCCCAGGAACACCAGGGTGGGGAAAATGGCGCTGAACAGGGGTGGCCACGCTTTCAGCAGGCCCAGGTGGGCGAATATCCGGTTGAGCAAGTGAAACGCCAAGCCCAGCATGATGCCGGCGAAAATCTTGGCGCTGACGCCGCCGCTGCGGGAGTGGAACAGGGCGAAAGGCAGCGCCAGCAGCATCATCACCCAGGAAGCGAAGGGATAGAACAATTTTCCCCACAGGGCGATTTCGTAACGGGCGGTGCTTTGCTGGTTTTCCTCCAGGTGGCGGATGTAGAAGAAGAGATTCCACGCCGACATTTGTTCCGGTACCACCAGCAACACGCTTAGCAGGTCGGGGGTGATCTCCGAACGCCATTCGGCCTCGTCCAGCTTTGCGGTGCGAGTGGTGGTGTCGTCGAACCATGTCCGGGAAATATTTTTCAGGTGCCAAGTGTTTTCGGCGCCGTAGGCTCCCCGTTCGGCGTAGCTGATCGAGCGTAGGTGGGATTTCTGGTCGAATTCGTAAACCTTGATGCCGACCAGGGTGGTATCCGGCAGCATTTCCTTCACGTTGACGAAACTGGTAGCGTCCTTGACCCACAGGCCGGAGCGGAACTCCTGAGCCACCAGGGAGCTGGTGGCCTTCAGCTTCAACTGCTGGGCCGCCTTCTCGCTGGCGGGAGCGATCAGTTCGCCGAACAGCAGGGTCAGCAGTACCACCACCGTACCGCTTTTCAGCAGGCTTTCCACCATCTGCGACACCGATAGGCCCGAGGTACGCATCACGGTGAGCTCCGAGTGGGCCACCATCTGCGACAGGGCGAAGAGGGAACCGATCAGGGCCGCGATGGGCAGCAGTTCATAAACGTGGCCGGGCACCGAGAGCAGGACGAAGCCGAGGAGCCGCGCCAAGTTGTAGCGGCCCTTGCCCAGGTCGCCCAGCTCGTTGATGAGGTCGAAAAAGGAGAACAGCATCAACAGGCCGGACAATACCAGCAAGGTGCCGCCGAGCACCTCGTGGGCGAGATAGCGGTGGAGGATGCGCATTTACCGCCTCAAGAGCGAGAATACCGAGTAAAGGGAGAGGCGCCGCTTGAACAGCGCCAGCAGCATGACGACCATCGCCGCGTGGACCACCCACAGGCCGGCGGCAAAGCCGATTTTTTCCTGGATCACCCAGGCCTGGGCGATGCTGACCAGGTTGCTGTAGGTCATGTAGATCAGCACCGCCAGGATCAGGTTGAGGGACCGTCCGGCGCGGGGATTGACGAAGCTCAGGGGGATCGCCAGCAGGGCCAGTACCAGGGCGCTGACGGGCAGGCCGAAACGCCACAGCAGCTCGCCCATGGCGGGGGGGGTACGGTCCCGGAGCAGGGCCAGGGTGGTCATGGATTTGGGGGAGATGTCGGCGCCCTTGGCCTCGAAGGCCTCCACCCGCACGGCATAGCTTTCGAATTCGAGGATACGGAAATCCGGCGTCCCTGCCTCCCCTTCGTAGCGGCGGCCGTTGAGCAGCACCAGGAATTTGTCGCCGTTGGGGGCGATTTCCTGATGTCCCTGCTGGGCCACCATTACCCCCAGCTTGCCGTTCTGGACCGACTGGATGAAGACGTTGTTGACGGTTTTTTGCCCTTGGGTGAAGTTCTCCACGAAATACACCCGTTCCGATTGCTTGGATTCCTTGAAGGTGCCGGGGGATACGGAAGCGACGTCATCCCGGCTGTCGAGCTGGCGCCGGTATTCGGCGCTGCGGTCCAAGGCCCAGGGGGCAAGAACGAAGGACAGCAGGGTGATCGCCAGCACCACCGGCAGGGAGAAAAACATCACCGGCCGGATCCAGGCGATGAGGCTGGTACCGGAGCTGAACCAGACGATCATTTCATTGTCGCGGTAGCTGCGGGTCAGGGTGAGGAGGACGGCGATGAACAACGTCAGGGACAGCAGAACCGGCAGATAGCCCACCAGGTTGAATCCCAGCAGGGGGAACACCGCGCCGCTGGTGATGGCGCCGCTGGCGGCTTCGCCGAGGAAGCGAACCACCAGGATGGTGACCACGATGGCGAGAAGCGTGGAAAAAACCGTGATCGAGGCCCCGGTCAATTCCCGGAGCAGTGCCCGCTTGAAAATCATGCTTTATTGGGGTGTTTTGGACTTAATGGAGTGTTTTTGACTTTTTCCGCAAACTGCGGGGATAATCGGAACATTAATCAAGGAACAGGCCTGTTCAACCGTCGGAACCTAACAACAAGGAGCCATCCGTGGAATTTAGCATAAAAAGCGGCAGCCCGGAAAAACAGCGTACCGCCTGTCTGGTGGTGGGTGTTTTCGAACCGCGCAAGCTGTCCCTCGCCGGAGACCTGATCGACCGTGTCGCCAAAGGATACCTGGGCGACATTATCCGCCGCGGCGACATGGAAGGAAAGGCGGGCTCGGTTCTCCTCCTGCACAATGTCCCCAATACCCTGTGCGACCGCGTCCTGCTGGTGGGCCTGGGCAAGGAGCGGGAATTCAAGGACGGCGAGTACCGCAACGCCGTTGCCGCCGCCGTCCGCACCCTCAACGAGACCGGTTCCATGGAGGCGAGTTTCTACCTGCCCGAACTGCCGGTGCGAAAGCGCGACATCGTATGGAAAGTCGAGCAGGCGGTGGTGTCCGCCATGCAGGCCCTCTACCGCTTCGACCAGATGAAGAGCAAGCAGGAGGAGGTGCGCCGCCCCCTGCGCAAGATCACCCTGGCTGTCACCCGCCGCAACGAGCTGACCATCGCCGAACAGGCCGTGGAGCGCGGCTTGGCCATCTCCCGCGGTATGGAGCTGATGAAGAACCTGGCCAACCTGCCGGGCAACATCTGCACCCCCACCTACTTGGCCGAACAGGCCAAGGAACTGGCCAAGAGCCACAAGCTCAAGGTCGAGGTGCTGGAACAGGCCGAGATGGAAAAACTGGGCATGGGGGCTCTGCTTTCCGTGGCCAAGGGCAGCCGCCAGCCGCCCAAGCTGATCGTGCTGCACTACAACGGCGGGCCGGCCAAGCAGAAGCCGGTGGTGCTGGTGGGCAAGGGCATCACCTTCGACGCCGGCGGCATTTCCCTCAAGCCGCCCGCCGACATGGACGAAATGAAGTACGACATGAGTGGCGCCGCCAGCGTGCTGGGTACCGTCCAGGCGGTGGCGGAGATGAAGCTGCCGATCAACGTCGTCGCCCTCATTCCCACCTGCGAAAATCTGCCCGACGGCAACGCCAACAAGCCCGGCGACGTCATCACCAGCATGTCCGGCCAGACCATCGAGGTGCTCAATACCGACGCCGAGGGCCGCCTCATCCTGTGCGACGCCCTGACCTACGCCGAGCGCTTCGAGCCGGAACTGGTGGTGGACGTGGCGACCCTCACCGGCGCCT
>JAGUYQ010000192.1 GCA_020061285.1 Betaproteobacteria bacterium | reverse complement strand
CCTTCATGCCGCGACGCTTGAGCCGGGCCGCCGCCACTTCCTTATAAGGCATGGCGGGAAGGGTTTTCGACGTGGGCAGGAGGAACAGCACATGGCCCGCGGCGGCGGCCCGTTCTTCGGATATAAGGGATTGTAATTGCGTGATTTTCGGCAACATGGACAACATCTTTCAATAAAGGGGAAACCGAGCCAAAACTTGACCAAAGCGGTGCGGTTGGTCAATGATAGCAGGTTGCTGGACAGAATCCGGCCAAGAAAAACACATGCGACACCGGCGTGCCTGAAAGGGCGCACCGATACAGGACACGACACGAACACCCCGCTCCCCGCGCGCCGCCTCCAGGCTCCGCGCCGCTTCCGCGTGCGCGCGACAGCAGGTTTCGTTATTCGGAAGAATTGCTTACCGGAGGTAACACACTTATGTCGAATATTCCGGACATGGATCCGCAGGAAACCCAAGAGTGGCTCGACGCCCTCGATTCGGTGCTCGAACTGGAGGGCGCCGAACGGGCCCATTACCTGCTGGAAAAACTGATCGACAAGGCCCGCCGTTCCGGCGCCCACTTGCCGTTCACCGCCACCACCGCCTACCTCAACACCATCCCGGTGGGCCAGGAAGACCACGTTCCCGGCGACCAGGCCATGGAGCGCCGCATCCGCGCCATCATCCGCTGGAACGCCATCGCCATGGTGATGCGGGCCAACGTCAAGAGCCCCGGCGTCGGCGGCCACATTGCCAGCTTCGCCTCCGCCGCCACGCTGTACGACGTGGGCTTCAACCACTTCTTCCACGCCCCCACCGACGGCCACGGCGGCGACCTGCTCTACATCCAGGGCCATTCCGCCCCCGGCATCTACGCCCGCGCCTTCCTCGAAGGCCGCCTGTCCGAGGAGCAGATGGAAAACTTCCGCCAGGAGGTGGACGGCAAGGGCCTACCCTCCTATCCCCACCCCTGGCTGATGCCCGGTTTCTGGCAATTCCCCACCGTGTCCATGGGCCTCGGCCCCTTGCAGGCCATCTACCAGGCCCGTTTCATGAAGTACCTCCACAACCGGGGCCTCGCCGACACGGCGCCGCGCAAGGTGTGGGCCTTCCTCGGCGACGGCGAGACCGACGAACCGGAATCCCTCGGCGCCATCTCCCTCGCCGGGCGGGAAAAACTCGACAACCTGGTGTTCGTGGTCAACTGCAACCTCCAGCGCCTGGACGGCCCGGTGCGGGGCAACGGCAAGATCATCCAGGAACTGGAAGGCGTGTTCCGCGGCGCCGGCTGGAACGTCATCAAGGTGGTGTGGGGCCGCTACTGGGACCCCCTCCTCGCCGCCGACAAGACCGGCCTCCTGCGCCAGCGCATGGAAGAATGCGTGGACGGCGACTACCAGAACTACAAGTCCAAGGACGGCGCCTACGTGCGCCAGCACTTCTTCGGCAAGTACCCGGAGCTGCTGGAGCTGGTGGCCAACATGTCCGACGACGACATCTGGCGCCTCAACCGGGGGGGCCACGACCCCTCCAAGATTTACTCCGCCTACGCCGAGGCCATGCGCCACACCGGCCAGCCGACGGTGATCCTGGCGAAGACCGTGAAGGGCTACGGCATGGGTGAATCCGGCGAATCCCAGAACCCCACCCACCAGGCGAAGAAAATGTCCGACGCCTCTCTCAAGGCCTTCCGCGACCGCTTCAACATCCCGGTGGCCGACGACAAGCTGCACGAGGTGCCCTACTACAAGCCGGCCCCCGACAGCCCGGAAATGCAGTATCTCCAGGAGCGCCGCAAGGCCCTGGGCGGCTACCTGCCCGCCCGCCGGCAGAAGGCGGCGAAGCTGGCGGTGCCCAAGCTGGCCGACTTCGACACCCAGCTCCACGGCACCGGCGAACGGGAAATCTCCACCACCATGGCCTTCGTCCGCATCCTCTCCACCCTGGTGAAGGACAAGGTGATCGGCAAGCACGTGGTGCCCATCGTCCCCGACGAGGCCCGCACCTTCGGCATGGAAGGCATGTTCCGCCAGCTCGGCATCTACTCCTCCCAGGGCCAGCTCTACGTGCCCCAGGACGCCGACCAAGTGGCCTACTACCGCGAATCCCAGAACGGCCAGATCCTGGAGGAAGGCATCAACGAAGCGGGGGCCTTCGCCTCCTGGCTCGCCGCCGCCACCAGCTACAGCGCCCACGGCGTGCCGATGATCCCGTTCTACATCTACTACTCCATGTTCGGCTTCCAGCGCATCGGCGACCTGGCCTGGGCCGCCGGCGATTCCCGCGCACGGGGCTTCCTCCTCGGAGGCACCGCCGGCCGCACCACCCTCAACGGCGAGGGCTTGCAGCACGAGGACGGCCACAGCCACCTGATGGCGGCCACCATCCCCAACTGCGTGTCCTACGACCCCACCTACGCCTACGAGCTGACGGTCATCGTCCAGGACGGCCTGCGCCGCATGGTGGAAGACCAGGAAGACGTGTTCTACTACCTCACGGTGATGAACGAGAACTACGTCCACCCCCCCATGCCCAAGGGCGTCGAGGAGGGCATCCTCAAGGGCATGTACCTGCTGAAGAAGGGCGACGCCAAGGCCAAGCTCAAGGTGCAACTGATGGGCTCCGGCACCATCCTGCGGGAAGTGCTGGCCGCCGCCGAACTGCTGAAGAGCGATTTCGGCGTCGACGCCGACATCTGGAGCGTCACCAGCTACAACGAGCTGCGCCGCGACGGCCTCGACACGCGCCGCCACAATCTGCTGCACCCCACCGCCAAGGCCAAGGAGAGCTTCGTCGAGAAGTCCCTCAAGGGCCACGCCGGCCCGGTCGTCGCCTCCACCGACTACATGAAGGCCTACGCCGACCAAATCCGCGAATGGGTGCCGGGCCGCTACGTCACCCTGGGCACCGACGGCTTCGGCCGCTCCGACAGCCGAGAAAAACTGCGCCGCTTCTTCGAGGTGGACCGCCATTACGTGGTGGTGGCCGCCCTCAAGGCCCTGGCCGACGAAGGTCAGGTCCCCGCCGCCAAGGTCGCCGAGGCCATCAAGCAGTACGGCATCGACGTCAACAAGCCCAACCCGCTGACGGCCTGAGGGGAGGGACGACATGGCGAACATCAAGGAAATCCGCGTTCCCGACATCGGCAACTTCAAGGAAGTCGAGATCATCGAAATCCCGGTCAAGCCGGGGGACACCATCCAGGCCGACGACACCCTGCTGGTGCTGGAAAGCGACAAGGCCACCATGGACGTGCCCGCCTCCTGCGGCGGCACGGTCAAGGCCATCAAGGTCAAGGTGGGCGACAAAGTCTCCGAAGGCAGCCTGATTCTGACCCTGGAAGCAGGCGAGGAAGCCACTTCACCCCCCTCCCCCGCAAGCGGGGGAGGCTCTGCACAAGGGTCGGGGGGAGAGGGGAAAGCTGTTGCCCCCCCTCTCGCGCCGCAGCCCTCTCCCCTAGCCCCTCCCCCGCCTGCGCACCCGCAAGGGGCGTCCTCGCCAGGTGCCCGCCTCTCCGAGGCGACCACGGCGGGAGGAGAGGGGAGTACAACCCCGCCCTTCCGCCCCTGGCCGCCGCCCTCGACGCAATCCTCAAGAACGAATAATTCAGGACACAT
>JAGUYQ010000031.1 GCA_020061285.1 Betaproteobacteria bacterium | reverse complement strand
GGGCGGCCTGGCTGACGAACTTGCGCGCGAACAGTTGGCGGCTGCGTTCGTAGTTGGCCTTGGCGTTGACCAGGGTCGCCTGGGCCTGGGCCGCCTGGGCTTGGCTGCCGGCGAAGGCCTGGGCCACCTCCCGCTCGTCGATGCGGGCGATGATATCGCCTTTCTTGACGTAGTCGCCGACATCGAACAGCACCTCCACCACCCGGCCGGCAATCTGGGCCGACACGGTGGATTGTTTGACCGCTTCCACGTAGGCCTCGGCGGCGTAGGTCTGGTCCACCTCCCGGTACTGGACCTTCGCCGTCGCAAAAGGCGCCGCCGCCTGCGCCACAGCGGCGACGAGCATCAGCACGGCCAGAATCAAGCCTCGAGTCATACACCCAACTCCCACGGTAAATTGTTTATATATTAGAATAACCTAATATATGTTTCCGAGCAATACGCTAAGGCATTTCCGGCCCCGGCCGCATCGAGAACGACACAACCGGAACGGATTTTAGAAACTCAGAAGAGGAAAAACGCCGGCTTACTTGGCGAAACCGCAGAACACGTCCCGCATCATGCTGATGAGCTTCAGCGTGCGCGGGTCGCCGACCCGGTAGTAAACGCGGTTGGCGTCCTTGCGCGTGCGCAGCACCCCCTTGTCCCGCAGTATAGCCAAGTGCTGGGAAATGTTGCTCTGGGTGGTGCCCACGCTTTCGACGATATCCTGGACGCTGATTTCCCGGTCCCCCAGGACGCACAGGATTTTCAGCCGCAAGGGATGGGACATGGCCTTCATGGCCCGCGAAGCCTGCTCGATGTGATCGTCCCGGTCTATCAGTTCCACTTCTTCCAAATCCATGTCAACGCCGTCCATTCCAACCCCTCGAAAAACCACGCACGGCTTTCGCCTGAAGACTAATTCTAAATATTTATAAAAGTCTCGGCGCGCGGCATATTAAAACGTAATAAAATAATACTATAAGCGAGTACAGAAACAAGAATTTGAAAGGTGTACGGGCTTCCCCCGAGGGTGGAAGTGCCGCATAATATAAAGCAAATGAACGTCACTCCAGTCCTGTTGATCATTCTGGACGGCTTCGGTTACCGTCCCGACGGCGAAGACAACGCCATTCTGAAGGCCCGCAAACCCAACTGGGACCGCCTTTGGAACGCCTACCCCCATACCACCATCCAGACATCGGAAGCCGCCGTGGGCCTGCCGTCGGGCCAGATGGGCAATTCCGAGGTGGGCCACCTCAACATCGGCGCCGGCAGGGTAGTGTACCAGGACCTGACCCGCATCAACCTCGCCATCGAGCACGGCGACTTCGAGCACAACCTGGCCCTGGCGCGCGCCGTCAACGCCGCCAAGGACAACCAGTCCGCACTGCACATTTTCGGCCTCCTTTCCGACGGCGGCGTGCACAGCCTGGACAGCCACATCTACGCCATGATGGCGATGGCCGCCCATGCCGGGCTGAAGCAGGTTTACCTGCACGCCTTCCTCGACGGCCGCGACACCCCTCCACGCTCCGCCGAAGCCTACCTCCGCAAGGCCGAGGACAAGTGCGCCGAACTGGGAGTAGGGAAAATCGCCACTATTTGCGGCCGCTACTACGTCATGGACCGGGACAAGCGCTGGGACCGGGTGAAGCAATCCTACGACGCCATGACCCTGGGCCAGGCCGAATTCACCGCCGCCAGCGCCCTGGAAGGCTTGCGGCAGGCCTACGAGCGGGGCGAGAACGACGAATTCGTCAAGCCGACCCTGGTCGTCCCCGAGGGGGAAGAGCCGGTCCGCATCCGGGACAACGACGTGGTGGTGTTCATGAATTTCCGCGCCGACCGGGCGCGGGAAATCACCCGCGCCTTCATCGAACCCGGCTTCACCGGCTTCACCCGCCAAACAGCACCGAAACTGGCGGACTTCATCACCCTCACCAGCTACAGCGACGACTTCAACGTGCCTTCGGCCTTTCCGCCGGAGCGCATCCGCAACGGCTTCGGCGAATACCTGTCGAAGCTCGGCCTGCACCAGTTGCGCATCGCCGAAACCGAGAAATACGCCCACGTCACCTTCTTTTTCAACGGCGGCGAGGAAACCCCGGTCCAGGGCGAGGACCGCATCCTGGTGCAATCGCCCCACGTCGCCACCTACGACCTCAAGCCGGAAATGAGCGCCTTTGAGGTCACCGACAAGCTGGTGGAGGCGATCAAGAGCGAGAAGTACGACGCCATCGTGTGCAACTACGCCAACGGCGACATGGTGGGCCACACCGGTATCATGGAAGCGGCCGTCAAGGCGGTGGAAGTCCTGGACGAATGCCTCGGCCGGGTGGTGACGGCCATGCGGGAGACCGGCGGCGAAGTGCTGGTGACCGCCGACCACGGCAACGCCGAGAAGATGTACGACGAGGCCAGCCACGACGCCCACACCGCCCATACCATGTACCCCGTCCCCTTCCTCTACATCGGCCGTCCGGCCAAGCTCGCCCCGCCGGGCAGCGGCGCACTGGAAGACGTCGCCCCCACCCTGCTGAAGATGATGGGCCTCAAGCAGCCGCCGGAAATGACCGGCGAGCCGCTGATCGAATTCGAATAGCCATGAAACGGCTTCTGGGCTGCGGTCTGCTGTTGCTGCTGGCCGCGCCCTGCCTTGCCGCCACCAGCCCCAAGTCGGAGCTGAAGGATGTCCGGGAGCGCATCGGCGCCCTGAAGAAGGAAATGAAATCCACCGAAGCCTCCCACAAGGAGGCGGCGGACGCCCTGCGCCAGAGCGAATTGGCCATCAGCCATACCAACCGCAAGCTGCACAACCTCGACCGCCAGGAAGAGGCCATCCAGGAACGGCTCGACCAGCTCCGCCAGCAATCCGGCAAAACCCGCGGCGCCATCGGCCAGCAACAAAAGCTGTTCGCCAACCTGCTGCGGCAGCAGTACGCCAGCGGCGGCCAGCAGGATGCCTTCAAGGTGCTCCTCAACCAGCAGGACCCCAACCAGGCGGTGCGCAACCTGCGCTACTACTCCTACATCTACCGGGCCCAGGCGGACCTGCTGACGAAAATGCGCCACAACCTGGACACCCTGGAAAACGTCACCGAGGCCACCAAGACGAAACGGGAAGAACTGGCCCAGGTGAAGGAAGAACAGACCAAGCAGAAGCAGGCTCTCCTCGACAGCAAGAAGGAACGGGCCGCCGTCCTGTCCAAACTGTCGCGACAAGTGGACAGCCAACGCAAGGAAATCAAAAGCCTGCAACGGGACGAGCAGCGCCTGACCCAATTGATGGAACGCCTGGAACGCCAGAGCCGGGCCGCGGTCAAATCCCGCAGGTCTACCGCCGAATCGTCCCGCAGGTCGGCGCCGACCGTGAAGCTGGCCGAACCGGACACCAGCGGCAGCGCCTTCCAGCGATACAAGGGCCGCCTGCCCTTCCCGGTGAAGGGCGAATTGGCCGGCCGCTTCGGCTCCCCCCGGGAGGACACGGGGGTACCCTGGAAAGGCCTCTTCATCCGGGCGAAGGAAGGGGCGCCGGTGAAGGCGGTGGCGCCGGGAAAGGTGGTGTTCGCCGACTGGATGCGCGGCTTCGGCAACCTCATCATCGTCGATCACGGCGCCGGCTTCATGAGCCTCTACGCCAACGCCGAATCCCTTTACAAGCAGGAAGGGGATGCGGTGAAAATGGGTGAAAATATCGCTTCTGTCGGGAACAGCGGCGGCATTCCGCAAACGGGGTTATACTTCGAGCTTCGTTACCAGAGCAAACCGGTCAATCCGTCCAGTTGGCTGAGCCGGGGCTAGGGGCAACCACTTACCAGGAACTACCGGAGCAACAGAAACATGGGTGGCAAATTCAAACAGTTCGGACTCATCGCTTTCGGCGCCGTGATCGGCGTCATGCTGAGCCTCAATCTCTCCGCCGTGGCCGACAAGGCGGCGCCCGGCCCCCTGCCGGTGGAAGACCCGCGCACCTTCGCCGAGGTGTTCGGCAAGATCAAGAGCGACTACGTCGAACCCATCGAGGACAAGAAGCTCATCACCGAGGCCATCAACGGCATGCTGTCCGGCCTCGACCCCCACTCCGCCTATCTCGACGCGGACGCCTTCAAGGAACTGCGCGTCGGCACCCAGGGCGAATTCGGCGGCCTCGGCATCGAAGTGGGCATGGAGGACGGCTTCGTCAAGGTGGTATCCCCCATCGAGGACACGCCCGCCTACCACGCCGGCCTCAAGAGCGGCGACCTGATCATCAAGCTGGACGACACCCCGGTGAAGGGCCTGACCCTCAACGAGGCGGTCAAGCGCATGCGCGGCAAGCCCGGCACCGCCATCACCCTCACCGTGTTGCGCAAGGGCGAGAACAAGCCCCTGGTGGTCACCCTCACCCGCGCCGTGATCAAGATCCAAAGCGTCAAGTCCAAGCTGGCGGAACCCGGCTACGGCTACGTCCGCATCACTCAGTTCCAGGAGCACACCGGCGAAAATCTGGCCAAGGCGCTGGAGGGCCTCTACAAGGAAAACAAGGAGCCCCTCAAGGGCCTGGTGCTCGACCTGCGCAACGACCCCGGCGGCCTGCTCAACGGCGCCGTGGCGGTGTCCGCCGCCTTCCTCAAGCCAGGCCAACTGGTGGTTTACACCGAGGGCCGCTCCGAGGACGCACAGATGCGCCTTTCCGCCAGCAAGGAATACTACCTTCACGGTCCGAGGGAAGAGGATTACATCAAGAAACTCCCCGCCGCGGTGAAAACCGTTCCCCTGGTAGTGCTGGTCAACGGCGGCACCGCCTCCGCCTCGGAAATCGTCTCCGGCGCCCTGCAAGACCACAAGCGGGCCATCGTCATGGGCACCCAGACCTTCGGCAAGGGCTCGGTGCAGACCGTGCTGCCCCTGGGAAACGGCACCGCCATCAAGCTCACCACGGCCCGCTACTTCACCCCCAACGGCCGTTCCATCCAGGCCAAGGGCATCACCCCCGACATCACGGTGGAAGACGCCACCCTCAACGGTATCGACCAGGGCCCCGGCATCCGCGAAGCCGACCTGGAGCGCCACTTGGGCAACGGCAAGGACACGGAGGACAAAACGCCGCCCGCCGAGAGCAAATCGGACAAGGCCAAGGACAAGCGCGGCAAGGCCGACGGCAAGCCGGAACTGGCCTCCAAGAGCGACTACCAGCTCAACCAGGCGATCAACCTGCTGAAAGGCCTGCAAATCATCCAGCAGCAGAAATAAGCGCTCGCCTTTCCGCGCCGCGGCCGCCCTTGGGGCGGCCGTTTTCTTTCCGTCCTTCCGGGCGGCAACGATTCGAAGTAAGCTAGGCCGATGGACGACAACCAACTGCTGCGCTACAGCCGCCACATCCTCCTGCCCCAGATCGGCATCGAGGGCCAGGAGAAGCTGCTCGCCGCCCACGCCCTGGTGATCGGCGCCGGCGGCCTGGGTTCGCCGGTATCCCTGTATCTCGCCTCGGCCGGGGTGGGCACCCTCACCGTGTGCGACGACGACAGCGTGGACCTCACCAACCTGCAACGGCAGATCGCCCACACCACCCATTCCCTCGGCACCAACAAGGCGGCCTCCGTGGAGCGTGCCGTCGCCGCCATCAATCCGGAGGTCCGCGTCGCGGCCCTGCCCCAGCGGCTGCAAGGCGCGGAACTGGAACACCGGGTGGGCCAGGCCGACATCGTCCTCGACGCCAGCGACAACTTCGCCACCCGCCATGCGGTCAACCGGGCCTGCGTCAAACATCGAAAGCCCCTGGTGTCCGGGGCGGCAGTGCGCTTCGACGGCCAGGTGACGGTATTCGACCTGCGCCGTCCCGACAGCCCCTGCTACCACTGCCTGTTCCCCGAACAGGCGGAGCACGAGGAGGAGCGATGCGCCACCCTGGGGGTGTTCGCCCCCCTGGTGGGCATCATCGGCTCGGTGCAGGCGGCGGAAGCCTTGAAACTGCTGGCGGGGGTGGGAGAAAGCCTCGCCGGGCGGCTGCTGCTGCTCGACGGCCTGCGCATGGAATGGCGTTCCATCAAGCTCGCCAGAGACCCCGCCTGCCCGGTGTGCGCCCCATCGGCGTAAACGGCCCCGCCCTGCGCACCCATTTGGTGCGAATTTTTCTCCAATCCCCCCTGCGGCACCCGCCCCCCTCCCCTCGAAAACGCGGCGGAACGCGGCTGGGCGGCGCTCCCTTAAGCGGAACAAATATTGCTTGCTTGATTGGGTTGACCTAACCCCCTTGGAACATCCCTAGCACCATGTAACGACCTAAGCGCCGGCGTAGAACAGGCAGAACCGGATAAAACCAACAAGACCGAATCGAAGGATGATGTCAATGAAAGCTCCCCAACGCCCGTTTCTTCACAACCTGAAACTGTCGCAGCGTTTTGCCGTGCTCATCGCCATTTGCGCCGTGGGCTTCCTCGCCTACGGCCTGTGGTCCTTCAAGACCCTGAGCGACCTCAAGGTCAACGGCCCCCTCTACCAGCGCATCGTCCAGGGCAAGGACCTGGTGGCGGACATCCTGCCGCCCCCCGAATACATTATCGAGTCCTACCTGGTGGCGCTCCAGGCGGAAACCACGCCGCCGGCGGCGCACCCGGCGCTGATCGAGCGCATGAAGCTCCTCAAGAAGGACTACGACACCCGCCACGAATACTGGGGCAAGGAGGACCTGGACGACGCGTTGAAGGCCCAATTCCTCACCAAGGCCCACGAACCGGCGGCGGAATTCTACCGCATCGCCTTCGACCAATTCATTCCGGCCCTGGAGCGGGGCGACCAGGACGCCGCCCGCGCCGCCCTTGAAACCATGAAACCCGCCTACGAAAAACACCGCCAGGCCATCGACCAGGTAGTGGAAATGGCCAACAAGCGCGTCGCGGCAGACGAAGCGGACGCCCACGACAAGATACGCTCCGCCGTCATCCTCCTACTGCTCATCCTGGCGGCCGCCATGG
>JAGUYQ010000326.1 GCA_020061285.1 Betaproteobacteria bacterium | reverse complement strand
TCAAGGGCATCGCCGCCGGCTGCGAACAGGCCGGCTGCGCGTTGATCGGCGGCGAAACCGCCGAAATGCCCGGCATGTACCCCGCCGGCGAATACGACTTGGCGGGCTTCGCCGTGGGCGCGGTGGAAAAGGACAAGATCATCACCGGCCGGACCATCCAGCCCGGCGACGTGGTGCTGGGCCTGGCTTCCAGCGGCGCCCACTCCAACGGCTACTCCCTCATCCGCAAGATCATGGAACGCTCCCATATCGACCCGGCCTCCGACTTCCATGGCCGCCCCTTCGCCGAGGTGGTGATGGCCCCCACCCGTATCTATGTGAAGCCCCTCCTGTCCCTGATGGAAAAACTGCCGGTGAAAGGCATGGCCCATATCACCGGCGGCGGCCTGCTGGAGAACGTTCCCCGCGTCCTGCCGGAGAACCTCACCGCCGTCATCGGCAAGGACGCCTGGTCCCTACCGCCCCTCTTCGCCTGGCTGCAAAAGGAAGGCAGCGTGGCGGAGAAGGAAATGCACCGCACCTTCAACTGCGGCATCGGCATGGTGGTGATCGTCGCCCAGGAACACGCCGACGAAGCCATGGCCCACCTGCAAGCCGCCGGCGAGACGGTGTACCGCCTCGGCACCGTGGAGCAGCGCGCCGACGGGCAGCCCCAAACCGTTGTTATATGATGATGTGACATCCCCTTTTCAGCACGGCACCATGGAATCCATCGCTTCTCCTGCCCAAGCGCCCTACCCTGACCCGCAACGCCCGTTAGCGATAGAGACGGAGGAGGTCCGTTTTTTTCCGCACCCCACGGTGGGGGACATTCAGCAGTGGGCGCACAGCCGTCCTCGGAAAGAATCAGCGATATTCACCGGAAACAGTCTCGACCTTCTAAAGGGTTTTCCCGACAACTGGTTTCAGACTTGCGTCACCTCCCCTCCTTATTGGTCTTTACGCGACTATGCCATCCACGGTCAGGTCGGGCTGGAAAACTCCTTGGAAGACTACATCCGCAAGCTAGTGGAAGTATTCGAGGAAGTGCGCCGTGTCCTGAAAAACGACGGCACATTCTGGCTCAATATCGGGGATTCATACACCTCCGGCGGCCGCACTTGGCGCGCCCCGGACAAAAAAAACGCTGGTCGCGCCATGAGCATCCGCCCACCTACGCCACAGGGTTTGAAGCCGAAGGACCTGATTGGCGTCCCGTGGCGCATTGCTTTTGCCTTACAAAACGCAGGCTGGTTTCTCCGTGCCGACATCATCTGGAACAAGCCCAACTGCCAGCCGGAAAGCGTGAAGGACCGGCCAACTCGAAGCCACGAGTACCTATTTCTGTTCAGCAAATCCGAACATTACGCCTACGATAACCAATCTGTAAGGGGTGCCAACAACCGCAACCTACGGACCGTGTGGGATATTCATACGCAGCCCCTTCCCGAAGCACATTTCGCCACCTATCCTCCCGCCTTGATCGAACCTTGCATTCTGCTTGGCAGCCGGGAGGGTGAAGTGGTTCTCGATCCCTTTGCAGGCTCAGGGACAACAGGGTTAGTAGCCCTTGGAAAGAAGCGTCCCTTTGTCGGCATCGAGCTCAATCCAGAATATGTCGATATTTCCAAACGACGTCTCAAAGGGCTCACTCAACGATGACCGCCAAACTTTCCGCACCAACCCCCAACCGACAGTTGGCCTTTTATCAGCTTCTAGTCGGCGCGAGAAAAAACTGGCTCAGCGATGCCCTCTCGGATGCCCTAAAACAAGCCGATCCGGTTCAGATAAAGGCAGAACTCGCCTCCCTGGTGCCTCCCGATGTCCAGAACATTCTTGCCGCCGCCGGGATTCGTGACGAGCATGTCTTTCCGTGCCCCACCTTACTGCTGACCAAACCAACCTTGGTTGGTTATTACCGCTTGCTGCTCGGCTCGCCACAAAAAACGTTTTATGCCGGAGCTACCGGCATGGGCATGTTCAAAAGCATGGAAACCCGCAACGCCTCCACGGAGCGTCAAAAAGAGTCCCTGGCGGATTTCTGCATAGCCATGTCCCTCAGTTTGGCGGAACTTGTACGCCAAGCGTCCCCTTCCCTAACCGTCAGGGATATTGGGGAGTTGCCGCTACTCACGCTGGGTTCCCAATTCCAAGGCGGCAACAACAACCTAATCGGCCAACAAGCCACGGTGGACGTTTTCCTGTCCATTGCCGAAGTAGTGAAAGACCATATCGAGAAACGCGAGGAGAAAAAGATCATCCTGAAAAACGCCGCCGGAAGGAAGGTCACGCTCCAACTTGCCAGCGACCCCGATGTTTGCATCCTTGAAGAGGTAGGGGGAGCCTTGCACAAGAAAGTAGCCATCGAAATAAAAGGGGGCTTGGACAGAAGCAATGCCCACAATCGAGCGGGCGAAGCGGAAAAATCCCATCAGAAGGCTAAAACCGATAAATTCCGGGATTTCTGGACCATCATCGCCAAGTCGGGGCTGGACGTTGAGAAATTAAAATCCGAATCACCCACCACTACCTTGTGGTTTGATGTCGCCCAAATACTAAAAAGGGAAGGCCCCGATTGGGAAGAGTTCCGCAGCCGTCTTATCAGCGAAACAGGCATCCCTTTATAATTCATGAAAAAAATCGTCATCCTCATCTCCGGGCGCGGCAGCAACATGCAGGCCGTCCTGGAAGCGGACCTGCCGGTTAAGGTAGCCGCCGTCATCAGCAACAAGGGAGACGCCCCCGGCCTGGACATCGCCCGCCGCCACGGGGTGGAAACCGTCGTGATAAACCACCGGGACCACGGCGGGCGGGAGGCCTTCGATGCCGCCCTGGCGCAGAAGATCGACAGCTACGAACCGGACCTGGTGGTACTGGCGGGCTTCATGCGCATTCTCACCCCCGGCTTCGTCGAACACTACGCCGGGCGGCTGATCAACATCCACCCCTCCCTGCTGCCGGCCTTCACCGGCCTCGACACCCACGCACGGGCCCTGGCGGAGGGAGTGAAGCTCCACGGCTGCACGGTGCATTTCGTCACCAACGAATTAGACCGGGGGCCCATCGTCGCCCAGGCGGCGGTGCCGGTGCTGGCCGACGACACGCCGGAAACCCTGGCCGCACGGGTCCTGGCCCAGGAACACCAGCTCTACCCCCAGGCCGTCCGCTGGTTTACCGAGGGCAAGCTGGAACTGACCCCCGACGGCACGGTCCGATTCACTGGCCGCGCCGATACCGATTCCGTCTTGATTTCACCCAGGGAGAAACAGTGAACACCATCCGATTTTTATCCGCCGTCCTGCTGCTGGCGACTGCGGCCGCCGCCCAGGCCGCCGGCAATATCACCGCCACCTACGCCATGTTCCAGAACGGCCAGCACGTGGGGGACGTGACCGAGAAATTCAGCCGCAAGGGCAAGACCTACCACATCGAGAGCGTCACCGAGGCCCAGGGCGTTTTCGCCCTCTTCGCCAAGGGCGCCATCCGTATGGTGAGCAGCGGCGAAATCGACAAGAACGGCCTCAAGCCCCTGCACTTCGAATACCACCGCGGCAAGGACACCACCAAGCTGGCTACCGCCGACTTCGACTGGCAGGCCAACACCCTGACCCTGAAATCCGACGGCAAGACCGAGACCCTGCCCCTGGAAGCCGGCACCCAGGACCGCATCAGCCAGAACTACCAGTTCATGTTCGTCCCCCAACCGTCCATGAACATCGCCTTCCCCGTCACCGACGGCCGCTCCCTGGACCGGCAGCAATACCAGTTCCTGGGGGAGGAGAACACCCAGACCTCCGACGGCAGTCTCAAGGCCCTGCGCTACAGCCGGGCGCACCAGCCCAACGAGCGGTCGGTGGACATCTGGCTGGCGGCCCAGCGGGGCTTTTTCCCGGT
>JAGUYQ010000138.1 GCA_020061285.1 Betaproteobacteria bacterium | reverse complement strand
GGGGCCGACGGAGGCGGTGCTGGCCAACCCCCTCCATCCCTATACGCGGGCCCTGTTGTCGGCGGTGCCGACGGTGGACGGGGCAGGCGCCAAGGGGTGCTGCGTTTGCCCGGCGATCCGCCTTCTCCCCTCGACCCGCCGGCCGGTTGCCATTTCCGCCCCCGCTGTCCGCAAGCCAGGGCGGAATGCGCCGAAAGCTATCCCGCCTCCCGTCTCCAGGGGGCGGGCCATCGGGTGAGTTGCCACTTGTACGGCGAAAGCTAGGCAAGAAAAAACCGCCTCAAGGGCGGTTTTTTTGTTCAGGCATGGATAAGGTCAACTGTCCTTGGAGGGATACACGGTGACCGCCGTCCCCGGCATCAGCCGTTTGGCGGAGAGATTGTTCCAGCGCTGGATGTCGTTGACCGCCACGTTGAACTTGCGGGCGATGCCGGCCAGGGTGTCGCCCTTGCGGATGACGTAGCGGGTGGCCTTGGCGGCTTTGGCGCGCTTGCCTTCCGCCTTGTCAGCCTTGGCCTGTTTGCCCTTGACGTCGGATTTCTCGCTGGCGGCCAGCACGGCCTTCACCCGCTTGCCGTCGCTGTCGCTCTTCGCCGCTACCACGGTTTCCGTCTCGATGGTCAGCTTCTGCTTGAGGGCCAGCTTCTCACCCTTGAGTTTGTTCCAGCGCTTGATTTCCGCCACGCTGACGTCGAAGCGGCGGGCGATGCTGGCTAGGGTGTCGCCCTTCTTCACGGCGTAGGCGAGCTTCTTGGTGACCGTGCGGCTGGAAGCGCTTTCCATCGCCTTTTCCGCCGGGGCGGCAGCCAGTTGCAGGCTGTTTTCGTCGCCGCCGTCCTTGGCCGGAACCAGCAAGGGCTGGCCGCTGGATTTCAGGCTGCGCTGGCCGAGGTCGTTCACGTCCTTCAGGCGCGCCAGGGAAATGCCGAAACGGCTGGCGATCTTGTCGAAGCGCTCGCCCCGCTTGGGCGTGTAGGTCTTCCAGGACACCAGGGGCTTGTCGTAGTCGTCCAGGTTGGCGGTGAAGGTTTCCACCTTGTCCACCGGCAGCAGCAGTTTCTTCTTGCCGTTCTGGGCGTGGATCACCGGGCGGTTGTGGGCGGGGTTGAGGGATTCGAACTCGTCCAGGGAAATCCCCGCCAACTTGGCGGCCACCTTCACGTCCATGCTCTGGGGGGTGGCGACGGTGGTGAAATAGGGCCGATTGGGAATGGAGGCCAGGGCCATGCCGAAGGAGGCGGGGTCGGCCACCAGGTGCTTGACCGCCAGTAGCCGGGGTACGTAGCTGCGGGTTTCCGCCGGCATGTTGAGGCTCAAATAATCGGTGGGCAGGCCGGCGCGCTGGTTCTTGGCGATGGCGCGGGCGACGGAACCCTCGCCCCAGTTGTAGGCTGCCAATGCCAGGGGCCAGTCGCCGAACATGTCGTAGAGCTTTTGCAGATAATCCAGGGCGGCATGGGTGGCGGCGGCGATGTCGCGCCGGCCGTCGTACCAGAAGTTCTGCTGCAGGCCGAAATTCTTGCCGGTGGAGGGGATGAACTGCCAGATGCCGGAGGCGCGGGCGTGGGAGTAGGCCCTGGGGTTGAAGGCGCTTTCGATCACCGGCAGAAGGGCGATTTCCGTCGGCATGCCGCGGCGCTCCACCTCGTCCACGATGTAATACAGGTAGCGGCGGCTGCGTTCCACCATGCGCTGGACGTATTCGGGCCGGTTGGCGTACCAGTCCTCGTTTTCCTTCACCAGGGGGGTGTCCAGGTCCTCTATGGCGAAGCCGCTGCGCAGGCGCACCCAGAGGTCGTCCGGCTGGACGACGGCGGCCGTTTCGGGGACTTCGGCCGGGGCGGGTGCCGCCTTGACCGCGACGATCTTGACGGGTTTTTCCGCCACGGGCGCGGAACCCCAGGCGTTGCTTTGCCAGGAGAAAGCGTCGTCCGCCACGGCGGCGCCGGACAGGAGCAAAGCGAGTACAGCCGAAAGGCTGGTGTAGAAGTGACGGATTTCCATTCCCTGAGCGTGGTTGTTTTTTGAAACTCGGGCGATGGTACCCCCCCTCCAGGGGGTGCGTCAAGGTATTGCGGGAAAAGGAAAAATGCTTTAGGCCGCGTCCCGCCATGCCCGCACGGCAGCGAATACCTCCACCGCCGCGCCCAGGGAGTGGCCGGCATGGCGGCTGGCGGCATGGATCACGTCCGGCGTGTCGAAGCGCAGGAAAGGATTGGCCGCCTTTTCCAAGGCCAGGGTGGTGGGCACGGTGGGGAGGCCTTGCTCCCGCAGCGATTGCGCTTCCCTTTCCCAATTCAGCAGGGCGGGGTTGCTGGGTTCGACCCGTTTGGCGAAGCGGATGTTTTCCAGGGTGTATTCGTGGGCGCAGTAGACCAGGGTGTCGTCGGGCAGGGCGCGGATCTTGTTCATCGACGCCAGGGCCTGTTCCGGCGTGCCCTCGAACAGACGACCGCAACCGATGCTGAACAGGGTGTCGCCGCAGAACAGGGCGCCGGGGAGGGTGAATCCCACATGGTCCCGCGTGTGGCCGGGGAAGGCCAGGACGCCGAAGGCGGCCGGGAGCTCGGGGACGGTGACCGTTTCGCCTTCCGCCACCGGGCGGATATGGGCGGCCAAGGGGCCACGCGCGGTGCCGTACACAGGAACGGCATGGTCTCGCAGCAGGTCGCCGATGCCGCCGGTGTGGTCGCCGTGGTGATGGGTGGACAGGATGGCGGCCAGGGCCAGCCCTTCCCGTGCCAGATGGCGGCGCACCGGTTCCGCCTCGCCGGGGTCCACGGCGACGGCATGGCGACCGTTGTGAATCAGCCAGATGTAATTGTCCTCGAAGGCGGGGACGGGAACGATGGAAAGCATGGTGTTTGGCCCTTGGGCTGGGTGTCGTCGGCTGCTAAGTTCGATTAAACTAGCGGCCATGTCAATAGACGGTTTTGAAGACTGGATCGCGTCACCCCTCGGGAGCTATCTGCTGGAACGGGAGCGGCAGCGCTTCGACCGCATGGTGTCCGATATTTTCGGTTTCAACGCCGTGCAACTGGGATTCGAGGGCTTCGACCTGTTGCGGGCGAACCGCATCCCTTTCCGCTTCCGCGCCGGGCGGGACGGCCGAGCGGGTCTGCTGACCGATTTCGAACACCTGCCCCTGGCCGGCAACAGCGTGGATTTGGTTCTGATGCCCCATGTGCTCGAATTCAGTGCCCATCCCCACCAGGTGTTGCGGGAGGCGGAGCGGGTGCTGATCCCGGAGGGGCAGGTGGTCATCAGCGGCTTCAACCCCTGGAGCCTATGGGGTGTCGGACGCCGTTTGCCGGGACGGCGCGATGCCTATCCCTGGCGTGGCCGTTTCATTTCCCTGCCCCGGCTCAAGGACTGGTTCGCCCTCCTGGGCTTCGAAATCGTGGCCGGGGCGTTTTGCTGCTATGCGCCGCCCCTGGGGAACGAGCGTTGGCGCGAGCGTTTCGGTTTCATGGAAAAGGCCGGGGACCGCTGGTGGCCGGTGGGTGCCGGGGTGTATATCGTGCAGGCGAAAAAACGGGTTCACGGCATGCGGCTCATTACCCCCAACTGGAATGAGGCGGTCAACACCCGCAAGGCCCTGGCGCCGGCGGCGCAGAAAACAATGATGAAGGATGAAGGATGAAGGATGAAGGATGAAGGATGAAGGATGAAGGATGAAGGATGAAGGGAAGGTGGTGGATATCTACACCGACGGCGCCTGCAAGGGCAATCCCGGCCCCGGCGGCTGGGGGGCGCTGCTGGTGTACGGGGGGACGGAGAAGGAACTGTTCGGCGGCGAGAAGGAAACCACCAACAACCGCATGGAGCTGCTGGCGGTGATCCGGGCCCTGGAGGCGCTTACCCGCCCTTGCCAGGTGCGGCTGCACACCGATTCCCAGTACGTGCAGAAGGGCATTTCCGAGTGGATCCACGGCTGGAAGCGCAACGGCTGGCGCACTTCCAGCAAGCAGCCGGTGAAGAACGCCGATCTGTGGCAGCGCCTGGACGAGTTGGCGGCGGGGCACGCCGTCGAGTGGTTCTGGGTCAAGG
>JAGUYQ010000272.1 GCA_020061285.1 Betaproteobacteria bacterium | reverse complement strand
TGCCACGACTCCGGCGCGTCCAGATTGCCGCCCCAGCCGGACAGACCGACATGAAAACCCTTGGAACGGTAATGCTGCGCCTGCTCGGCCACGGGGGCCGCCAGCTCCAGCACCACACGGGAAGGGTCGAGGGCGTTGGCCGCCAACGCCGCCAGGTCGCAGGATTCGTGGCCTCCGCCCGCCACCCGCAGAAAGAGGCTGCCGCCAAGATTAAGGCGGACGAAATTCTCCACCAACACCTGCCAGCCCATGCACTCCAGCTCGAACTGGAGGTCGAACTGTTCCGCCAGGGCATACAGGTTTTGCGGAACATGCAAGGGGCTGTCCGACGGCCCCCACACCGTTCCCGCATAGCCGTGGATTTCGCCGTTTTGCAGGGACACGATGGGCTGATACTGGGCGGAAAGCAGGCGGTAATCCAGCACCTCCCGCAGACGTTCGAAGAGATGGGTGCGGTATTCCTGGTTCTGTTTTCGGGCAACGGATTCGGCCGGTTTTTGCACGCACTCGGGCAGGCGCACCAGGGGACGTTTCCTGCCGCGGCTGCCATCCCACACGGGCAGGAAAACACCCCACCCCCGCTGGTCGCCCTGGCTTTCCGACATTTCCCACCACCGGTTTTCCAATTCCTCCATCGCCGTCCCCTGAAACACGTTTCCCAGGCAAAGCCTAGGCCGCCGGGATGACAATTTGATGACACGGGCAAAACAAGCAAGTCATTGTATATAAATATATATTTATTACACCCAAAGAGCGGGGCGGCTTTCGCGGCGTCATAATTTCTTCACTTTCATGACGTAGGGTTACTAGCCCAACGTAAAACCTTCCGGCAAAGAGGGGCACGTTGCGCCGACTACAACGAGAAGACCAGCCGTCGCAGCTCGGCGGATAAAGGAGGGGCAACATGAAGATTTTAATCGCCACGCACGATACCAAGGGACGCGCGCTGCTGTCCCAAATGCTCGAACTGGACGACCACGAAGTCCTGGCCGTCGCCAACGGCGCCAAGGCCCTGGCCAACCTTGACAAATTCAAACCGGACCTGGTCCTGGTGGACGTTTCACTACCCGACGACGGCTACTACTGCGCGCGGGGAATCAAGCAGCGTTACGGCGACACCTTCATTCCCGTCATCCTGTGCACCAGCGTTGCCGACGACTTCAACCTGGCCGCCTTTCTCGACAGCGGCGCCGACGATTTCATCGACACCCCCTACAACCACATGGTGCTCAAGGCCAAGATCGCCGGCTTCGAACGGGTGCGGGAACTCTACCGGCGGGTGGAGCGATTCCTCTCCGCCACCGAGCAGGAAATCAAGCTCGCCAAGCACATGTTCGACTCGGTCACCCGGCGCAAGCCCGAGGACCTGCCCTTCCTTCACCACTGGACCCTCACCGCCGGCCATTTCTGCGGCGACCTGCTGATTTTCGAGCGCACCCCTGACGAGCAACTGCACATCCTGCTGGGGGACTTCACCGGCCACGGCCTGGCGGCGGCGGTGGGGGCCCTGCCCACCGCCGACGTGTTCTACGCCATGACCCGCAAGGGCTTTCCCCTGGGGGAAATCGCCGCCGAGATCAACCGCAAGCTGCACCGCCTGCTGCCCACCGGCAACTTCTGCGCCGCCACCCTGCTCGCCCTCAAACCCCTGGAGAACAGCATCGAGGTGTGGAACGGCGGCCTGCCCCCCGCCCTCTTCATCGACGACCGGCACAACACCGTGCACCGCGTCGATTCCGACAAGCTTCCCCTGGGTATCGTCAGCGACGAAGACTTCGATGCCGCCACCCGCACCCTGCCGATGAGCGGGGTCGAACACGCCATTCTCTACAGCGACGGCCTGGTGGAAGCGCAAAACGCCAGCGGCGACGCCTTCGGCGACCATGGATTGAGCGAGGCCCTGAGCACGCCCTGCTCCACCTGCCACCCCCTGCAACTGATCAAGAGCCATGTCATTTCCTTTCTCGACGGCCTGGAGCCCCACGATGACATTTCCCTCCTGGCCGTCAGCCTAGAGTCCTGCCGATGAACGACGACCGCCGCGCGATGTCGAGCCCGGACCTGGAACGCCTGATCGAGGACTTCACCCTCCAGGCGCGGGAACTGCTGGCCAACGAAGCCCTGTTCCATCCCCTGGTGGAAAAAAACGCCGACGGCCTGCTGGTGGTGGCCAATCAGGGGGAAATCCTCTACGCCAACCCGGCGGCGGAAAAACTCTTCTTCGCCGCCCGCGGCAGCCTCTCCGGTAAGCATTTCGGCCACCCCCTGCTGGATGGGGAAACCGCGGAAATCGACCTCGCCCACCCCAACCACCGCCGCATCAGCGCCGAAATGCAGTGCGTGGCCATCGAATGGGAAGGCCATCCCGCCCATCTGGTTTCCCTGCGGGCGATGGGGGAACGGCGGCGGATCAAGGAATCCCTGCAGAAGAACACCGAACTCCTGCGCGCCCTGGTCAGCGCTTCGCCCCTGGCCATCCTGGCGGTGAACGGCGATTTCCACGTCACCCTGTGGAACCAGGCGGCCAGCCGAATTTTCGGCTGGACCGAGCACGATGTCCTGGGCCAGGCGCCCCCCGGCGGCGAGGGGGAATACACCCTGCGCGGCATCCTCGAACGGGTCCTGGAAGGGGAGCATCTTTCCGGCCAGGAATTCTTCTCCCTTCAGCGCAAGGACGGCGGCACCCTCGACCTGCACGTGTGGGGGGCGCAGCTCCGCAACGGGCGCCAGC
>JAGUYQ010000259.1 GCA_020061285.1 Betaproteobacteria bacterium | reverse complement strand
TCCCTCACCAGCCCCTTCGCCCGCAAGGTACGCATCGTCCTGGCGGAAAAGCACGTCGAGTGCGAACTGGACGTGGTCAACCCGTGGGAACCGACGAACCCGGTGATCGAACACAACCCCTTGAGCCAGGTGCCCACCCTGGTGCTGGACGACGGCAACAACGTGTTCGATTCCCGTGTCATCGTCGAATACCTCGACGCCATCAGCCCGGCGGTCAAGCTGCTCCCCGAGCCCGGCCGCCAGCGCATGCTGGTGCGGCGCATCGAAGCCCTGGCCGACGGGGTGACGGACGCGGCGGTGAAAATCTTCGTCGAGCGCAAGCGCGCCGCCGAAAAGCAGGACGCCGACTGGGCCGCCCTCCAGCGCGCCGCCATCGACCGGGGCCTGGATGTCCTGGAGCGGGAGCTGGGGGACAAGGAATGGTTCCACGGCCACGGCCTGACCCTGGCGGACATCGCCACCGGCTGCTGCCTGGGCTACCTCAACCTGCGCTTCGAGGACGAAATCGAATGGCGCGTCGGCCACCCCGGCCTCGCCCGGCACATGGACAAGCTGATGGGGCGGGCGTCCTTCGCGGAGACGGTGCCGCCCAAGTCCTGAGTCGGGCGCCTGCGTCACGATAAGGGGCGGAGTATTCCGCCCCTTTTTTCGTCTTTATCAAATCTTTATACCTCCTCCTCAAAGCTTTACACCCCTTTTATCTCCCGCCGCCTAGCATTCAAGGCGTGAAAACCCACCGGGAGAAACTCCATGGACCTGTTCTACCTTGCCATCGTGGCGGGCATCTTCGTCCTGTCGGCACTGCTGGTTGCCGGCTGCGAAAAACTGCGGAGGCCGTCATGACTTGGCTCTACCTTCTTGCCGGCGCGGTTGCCGTCGGCCTGCTGATCTATCTCATCATCGCTTTGCTTAAACCGGAGCTTTTCTGATGACCGCCAACGGACTGCTGCAAATCGGCCTCTACCTGGTGGCGCTTCTCGCCTTGGCGAAGCCCCTGGGCGGGTACATGGCCCGGGTCTACGAGGGGAACCTGCCCGCTTTCGCGCGCTGGCTAACCCCCCTGGAGAATTTTTTCTACCGCCTGTGCGGGGTGAACCCCGAAGACGAAATGCGCTGGACCCGCTACGCCATGGCGGTGCTGTGGTTCAGCCTGCTTGGGTTTGCTGCCGTGTACGCCCTGCAGCGCCTGCAAGGGATGCTGCCCCTGAACCCCCAGAACTTCGGCCCGGTGACGCCGGATTCGTCCTTCAACACCGCCATCAGCTTCGTCACCAACACCAACTGGCAAGGCTACGGCGGCGAAACCACCCTAAGCTACCTCACCCAGATGCTGGGTCTCGGGGTACAGAATTTCGTCTCCGCCGCCGCCGGCATGGCGGTGGTGATCGCCCTGATCCGCGGCTTCGCCCGCCACACGGCGGAGACCATCGGCAACTTCTGGGTGGACATGACCCGCGGCACGGTCTACATCCTGCTGCCCTTGTCTTTCATCCTGGCTTTGGTGCTGGTGGGGCAGGGGGTGGTGCAGAATTTTTCGCCCTACAAGACCGTGGCGACGGTGGAAGCCGTCACCTACGACAGTCCCAAGCTGGACGCCGCCGGCCAGCCGATCAAGGACGCCGCCGGCAACCCGGTGACCGAGAAGGCCTCCACCCAGGAGCAAAGCCTGCCCCTGGGGCCCGCCGCCTCCCAGATCGCCATCAAGCAGTTGGGCACCAACGGCGGCGGTTTCTATAACGTCAACTCCGCCCACCCCTACGAGAACCCCACGCCCCTCTCCAATTTCCTGGAGATGCTGGCGATCCTGCTGGTTCCCGCCGCCCTGTGCTACACCTTCGGCGTGATGGTGGGGGACCGGCGCCAAGGCTGGGCGATCCTCGCCGCCATGACGGTGATGTTCGTCGCCTTCCTGGCGGTGGCGGAATACTACGAGACCAAGGGCAACCCGGCCTTCGCGCCCATGGGCGTGGACCAGATGGTGTCCGCCGCCCAGTCCGGCGGCAACATGGAGGGCAAGGAGACCCGCTTCGGTATCGTCAACTCCGCCCTGTGGGCCACCGCCACCACCGCCGCCTCCAACGGCTCGGTGAACAGCATGCACGACTCCTATACCCCCCTGGGCGGGCTGGTGCCCCTGTTCCTGATCCAGACCGGGGAGGTGATCTTCGGCGGCGTCGGCTCCGGCCTCTACGGCATGCTGGTGTTCGCGGTGATCGCGGTGTTCATCGCCGGCCTGATGATCGGGCGGACGCCGGAATATCTGGGCAAGAAGATCGAAGCCTTCGACATCAAGATGGCTTCCCTGGTGATCCTGATCCCGCCTCTCCTGCTGCTGGGCGGCGTGGCCCTGGCGCTGATGAGCGAGGGCGGCCGTGCCACCATCTTCAACCCCGGCATCCACGGCTACTCGGAAGTGCTGTACGCCCTCTCCTCGGCGGTGGGCAACAACGGCAGCGCCTTCGCCGGCTTGGGTGCCAACACCCCCTTCTACAACACCCTGCTGGGCGTGGCCATGTTCTTCGGCCGCTTCTGGCTGATGCTTCCGGTGCTGGCCCTGGCCGGTTCCCTGGCAGGCAAGAAGCGCATCCCCGCCGGTGCCGGCACCATGCCCACCCACACGCCGCTGTTCGTCACGCTGCTGATCGGCACGGTGGTCCTGGTGGGCGTCCTGTGCTATGTCCCGGCCCTGGCCCTCGGCCCCGTGGTGGAGCACCTGGCCATGATCGGTGCTCATTAACAGGTTCCCTCTCCCGTCCCGCCGTGGTCGCCGCTAAGCGGCGGGCACCCGGCGAGGACACCCCTTGCGGGTGCCGGGAGAGGGGGTTAAAGCCTTGGAGAATTCATATGCGTAAACATACGAAAACCTTTTCCCTGTTCGACCGCGACATCATGCGCGAAGCGCTGTGGGATTCCTTCCTCAAGCTGTCTCCCCGGCAGCAGATGAAGAACCCGGTGATGTTCGTGGTGTGGGTGGGCAGCATTCTCACCACCGTCCTGTTCTTCCAGGCCTTGTTCGGCCGGGGCGAGGCCCCGGCGGGCTTCATCCTGGCGGTGTCCCTGTGGCTGTGGTTCACCGTGCTGTTCGCCAACTTCGCCGAAGCCATCGCCGAGGGCCGCAGCAAGGCCCAGGCGGCATCCCTGCGCCAGGCGCGCAAGGACGTGATGGCGAAGAAGCTGAGC
>JAGUYQ010000261.1 GCA_020061285.1 Betaproteobacteria bacterium | reverse complement strand
GGTGCCGGACGCCAAGGTGGCGCGCTTCGCTTCCCGCCACGGCCTGGTGGGGGCGGAGTTCCTCGCCGGGATTCCGGGCACCGTGGGCGGCGCCCTGGCGATGAACGCCGGCTGTTACGGCGCCGAGACCTGGCAGGTGGTGGACGAGGTACTGGTCCTGGGGCGTGACGGGGAATTGCGCCGCCGCCGCACAGTGGATTATGACATCGGCTACCGCCATGTGGTCCTCAAGGAGGCGCGTCAGGAGTGGTTCGCAGCCGCTTGGCTGAAGCTGCAACCGGGCGATGGCGAAGGGGCGCGACTGCAGATGAAGGCCTTGCTGGAAAAGCGTTCCGCCAGCCAGCCCCTGCATTTGCCCAATGCGGGCTCGGTGTTCCGCAACCCGGAAGGGGATTTCGCCGGGCGCCTGATCGAGGCCTGCGGCCTGAAAGGGAAATGCCTGGGCGGGGCCCAGGTGTCGGAGAAGCACGCCAACTTCATCGTCAACGCCGGCGGCGCCACGGCGGCGGACATCGAAGGCTTGATCGAGTTGGTACGGGAAACGGTAAAGAAGGACTGCGGCGTGGAGTTGGTGAGCGAAGTGAAGATTATCGGGGATAAGGCATGAAAACCGGGGATTTCGGCAAGGTGGCGGTGTTGTTGGGAGGCAAGTCCGCTGAGCGCGACGTGTCGCTGAAAAGCGGCAACGCGGTATTGGCTGCCTTGCGCCGCCAGGGCGTGGATGCCCACGCCTTCGACCCGGCGGAGCGGGACCTGGTGGACCTGGAGCGGGAGGGGTTCGCCCGGGTGTTCATCGCCCTTCATGGCCGTTACGGCGAGGACGGCACGGTGCAGGGGGCCTTGGAACTGCTGGAAATTCCCTATACCGGCAGTGGCATCATGGCCAGCGCCCTGGGAATGGACAAGTGGCGCACCAAGCTGATCTGGCAGGCGGCGGGATTGCCGGTGCCGGATTACGCCATGCTGGACGGCAACAGCGATTTCGCGACGGTGGAGGCGAGGCTCGGCCTGCCTCTCTTCGTCAAGCCGGCACGGGAGGGGTCGAGCATCGGCGTCACCAAGGTGAAGACCCCCGGCGGGCTGCGGGCCGCCTACGAGGAAGCGGCCAGGCACGACAGCCTGGTGATCGCCGAGGCCTTTATCGGCGGCGGCGAATACACCGTGGCGATCCTGGGGAATACCGTATTCCCGGCGATCAAGATCGAGCCGGCGACGGATTTTTACGACTACGAGGCGAAGTACTTCCGCGACGACACCCGCTACCTCTGTCCCTGCGGCCTGGCGGAAGGGAAAGAAGCGGAAATCCGCGCCCAGGCGCTGAAGGCCTTCGAGGCCATCGGCGGCTCCGGCTGGGGGCGGGTGGATTTCCTCATGGACGAGGCGGGCAGGCACTACTTCCTGGAGGCGAATACCTCCCCCGGCATGACCGACCACAGCCTGGTGCCCATGGCGGCCAAGGTGGCGGGCGTGTCGTTCGACGAACTGGTGTTGAGGATACTGGAACTGGCCCATGTGGGATAAGCCCGAAATCATGCTCTGGCTCGCCGACCTGCTCTATGCGCTGGCGGCGATCCTGCTGCTGTACGCGGTGCTGTTCGTGGTGGTGCACCTGCCGGCCTTTCCGGTGAAGGAGATCAAGGTGGTGGGGGACCTCAAGCACGTCACCCGGCAACAGGTGCAGTACATCGTCAACCGGGAGCTGACGGGCAATTTCTTCACCGTGGACCTGAACCGCACCCGCAAGGCCTTCGAAAAATTGCCCTGGGTGCGCAACGTGAACATCCGCCGCAAGTGGCCGGACAAGCTGGAGGTGTCCCTGGATGAGCACGTGGCCCTGGCCCGCTGGGGGGCCATGGCCCTGGTCAACACCCACGGCGAACTGTTCGACGGCGCCACGGACCAGGAGCTGCCGGTGTTCGTCGGCCCGGCGGAGAACATGGCGGAAATGGCCCAGTACTACGCCCAATTCCAGCGGATGCTGAAACCCGCCGGTCTGGAACTCAGCCAAGTGGTGCTGACGCCGCGCCGCGCCTGGGAGCTGCGCTTCAAGAACGGCATGGTGGCGGAACTGGGACGGGAGAAGGTCAGCGAGCGCCTGGAGCGTTTCGCCGGGGTTTACGGGCGTACCGTGGAGCGGGTAGGAGCGCCAGTAGGGTATGTGGATTTGCGCTATTCCAACGGTTTTGCAGTGCGGATGCAGGGTTTTAGGGAAAAAGGGCCGGGGGCCGGTGCGGACAAGGCCGCGCTGAAAAAGGCGGCGTAAGCGCCGGCACTCGACGGGAGCGAAAAATGAGCAAGATGAAAGACCAAAAAGAGCTGATTGTGGGACTGGATATCGGCACCTCCAAGATCGTCGCCATCGTGGCGGAGGTCTTGCCGGAGGGGCGGCTGGAGATCATCGGTATGGGCCAGCATCCGTCCCGGGGGCTGAAGAAGGGCGTGGTGGTGAACATCGAATCCACCGTCAACGCCATCCAGCGCGCCCTGGAAGAGGCGGAATTGATGGCGGATTGCAAGATTCGCGAGGTCCATACCGGCATCGCCGGCAACCACATCCGCTCCATCAATTCCCACGGCATGGTGGCGATCAAGGACAAGGAAGTGACCCAGGCCGACGTGGACCGGGTGATCGAAACCGCCCGTGCGGTGAACATCCCCATGGACCAGCAGATACTGCACATCCTGACCCAGGAATTCATCATCGACGGCCAGGAAGACGTGCGGGAACCCCTGGGCATGAGCGGGGTGCGCCTGGAGGTGAAGGTGCACATCGTCACCGGCGCGGTGTCGGCGGCCCAGAACATCATCAAGTGCGTGCGCCGCTGCGGGCTGGAGGTGCGGGACCTGATCCTGCAACCCCTGGCCTCCAGCATGGCGGTGCTGTCTGAGGACGAGAAGGACCTGGGCGTGTGCCTGGTGGACATCGGCGGCGGCACCACGGACATGGCCGTGTTCACCAGCGGCGCCATCCGCCACACGGCGGTAATTCCCATCGCCGGCGACCAGATCACCAACGACATCGCCATGGCCCTGCGCACCCCCACCAAGGACGCCGAGGATATCAAGCGCACCTACGGTTGCGCCCTGCGCCAGTTGGCGAGTCCGGAGGAGATGGTGGAAGTGCCGGGGGTGGGCGAGCGGGAGACCCGCAAGCTGTCCCGCCAGACCCTGGCGGAAGTGATCGAGCCACGGGTGGAGGAGTTGTATTCCCTGGTGCAGGCGGAACTGCGCCGCAGCGGCTTCGAGGACTTGATGTCCTCGGGCATCGTCCTCACCGGCGGCAGCAGCGTGTTGCCGGGAATGGTCGAGTTGGGCGAGGAAGTGTTCCACATGCCGGTGCGCCTGGGCTATCCCCAGTACGTGGGCGGCCTGGCGGAAGTGGTGCGCAACCCCCGCTTCGCCACCGGCGTCGGCTTGCTGCTGGCGGGCTACGAACAATACCAGCGCCATGCCAGCAGCCGTGTGCAGGGCGGCTCGGTGATGGACATCTTCCAGAAGATGAAGAGTTGGTTCCAGGGGAATTTTTAATTGGATTGGTTTGGGGCGAGGCGAAGGGAGAACGGCATGGGTAGAGCGGATAAACGGTAAATAGCGGTACGGGAACAAATTGGGTGTTGAAGAAAAATTTTCGGTAATTTCAAGGAGGCAATATGTTTTTTGAAATCATGGACAAAGATAGCCAGGAAGCGGTAATCAAGGTGATCGGCGTGGGTGGCTGCGGCGGCAACGCCGTGGAGCACATGATCGCCCAGGGGGCGAACGGCGTGGAATTCATCTGCGCCAACACCGATGCCCAGGCCCTCAACAAGAGCCAGGCGGCCACCACGCTGCAACTCGGCGGGGCCATCACCAAGGGCCTGGGTGCCGGAGCCAATCCCAACATCGGCCGGGAAGCGGCGGTGGAGGATCGGGAGACCATTGCCGACGCCATTCGCGGCGCCGACATGCTGTTCATCACCGCCGGCATGGGGGGCGGGACCGGTACCGGCGCCGCGCCGGTGGTGGCCGAAGTGGCGAAGGAACTGGGCATTCTCACCGTGGCGGTAGTGACCAAGCCTTTCGTGTTCGAGGGCAAGCGCATGAAAGTGGCCCTGGCCGGCATCGAGGCCTTGTCCCAGTTCGTGGACTCCCTGATCGTGATTCCCAACGAAAAGCTGATGCAGGTGCTGGGGGACGACGTGTCCATGCTGGATGCCTTCAAGGCCGCCAACGATGTGCTCCATGGCGCTGTTGCCGGTATCGCCGAGGTGATCAAGTGCCCCGGCTTGGTGAACGTGGACTTTGCCGACGTGCGCACCGTGATGTCCGAAATGGGCATGGCGATGATGGGTTCCGCCCACGCCGACGGCCTTGACCGCGCCACCATCGCGGCGGAGCGGGCGGTGTCCAGCCCGCTGTTGGAAGACGTCAATCTCTCGGGTGCCCGCGGCGTGCTGGTGAATATCACCGCTAGCGCCAGCATCAAGATGAAGGAAGTCCACGATGCCATGAACACCATCAAGGGCTTCGCCGCCGAGGACGCCACCGTGATCGTCGGTACCGTGATCGACGAGAGCATGGGTGACGACCTGCGCGTGACCATCGTGGCCACCGGCCTCGGAGCCGTGGTCAACCGTCAGCAGAACAAGCCGTTAAGCATTGTGAAGACCGGCACCGACGACGCGCCGATGGAAGTGGATTACGCCGAGCTCGATCAGCCCGCCGTCATGCGCCGCCGCCGCGACGCCCAGGTGGAGGCCCTGAAGCAGTCCGGCATGGAGATGTACGACATCCCCGCCTTCCTACGCAAACAGGCGGACTGAGCGGTTTAGGGGGTGACCCCGCTGGCCGAGGAATGTCGCCGAAGGGGCGGCAGGGCGGCGCTCCGCCTTGGCTGCCGGTGGCAGGCTATGTTAAACTTGGTCCAAGTTGGGGCTTTGTAACCTATTGATCGGAAACCGCGCATGATCAGGCAGCGCACCTTGAAAAACGTCATCCACGCCACCGGCGTCGGCTTGCACTCGGGAAAGAAGGTCCAGATGGCCTTGCGTCCCGCTGCGCCGAATACCGGCATCGTGTTTCGGCGGGTGGACCTGCCTGTGCCGGCGGAAATCAGCGCCGCGCCGGACCACGTGGGCGATACGCGCCTGTCCTCCACCCTGGAAGTGGGCAACGTCCGCGTCGGCACCGTGGAGCACCTGATGTCGGCCTTCGCCGGCTTGGGGGTGGATAATGCCTATGTCGATCTGTCCGCGCCGGAAGTGCCGATCATGGATGGTTCGGCCTCGCCCTTCGTATTCCTGATCCAGTCCGCGGGTATCGAGGAACAGGCGGCGCTGAAAAAGTACATCCGGGTCAAGAAACCGGTGGTGGTGGAGGCCGGGGACAAGTGGGTGCGCTTCGACCCCTACAACGGCTTCCGCCTGGATTTCACCATTGCCTTCAATCATCCGGTGTTCGAGACTTCCCGCCAGACCGCCGTGGTGGACTTCGCCGTGACCTCCTACATCAAGGAGGTGAGCCGGGCGCGCACCTTCGGCTTCATGGAGGAGGTGGAGAGCTTGCGCGCCAAGGGCTTGGCCCTCGGCGGCAGCATGGAAAACGCCATCGTGATGGACGAATTCCGCATCCTCAACAGCGACGGTTTGCGTTACGAGGACGAGTTCGTGCGCCATAAGGTGCTGGACGCCGTGGGCGACCTCTATTTGCTCGGCCATCCCCTGATAGGCGCCTATACCGCCTACAAGTCGGGCCATGCCCTGAACAACCAGTTGCTGCGCGCCATGCTGCGGGACGCGGAAGCTTGGGAGTTCGTCAGTTTCGAGCGAGCCGAGGATGCGCCGGCCGGCTTCGTCAGGCTCCAGGCGCAGGCCGCTTAGGGCCGCTGTTTCTACGCTGCGGCTCCTCGGGGCCGTCAAAATTTCATGCTGCTGCTGAGAATCCTCGTTTTCTTGACGCTGGTGCTTGCCGGGCTGTCCGCCCTGGCCTACCTGCTTACCCGTGATCGGCGCTATGCGCGCTTGTCCTGGGGACTGGTCAAGCTGATGGCGCTGGTGGGCGCGGTGTTTCTGGCTCTGCTGGTGCTGGAGCGCCTAGTCCTGATCTGAAGCCGCTCTGCGCTGATGGGCCAGGAGTTTCGTCAAGGCCGACTTGAGGGGGCTGTCGCCCAGGTGGGCGGCAAACTGTTCCATGTCATCCAGCGCCCTCTCACCGATGGGCCTTTTCTCCGCTTGCCGCGGTTCGGCCCGGGAGGGCGCGGCTTGCACTAGGACGCGAATTGCAGTAACCTCAAGCCCGCATTTCTTGAACCCGGTCAACAGGGTAGGCGCTTGCTGCCGAAGCTTGGCGGCGATGGCGCCGTTGGAGGCATACAGGCACAGCGTCCCCTCGGTGAGCGCACCCGCTCGGCAGTGGCGGGCGAGGTCCGGGAGAACGGTACTGTTGAGCACCCGCTGAAACTTATTAAGCAGTTCGCTGGCCTCCTGCCATTGCTGAAGCTTGGGCGAGCCATGAAAAAAGTGGCTGGGTTTATGGGCGGGCATCAGAAAAACAAGGACCATTCCTTTTGAACATCATTATCGTATCCGATAAGTTGAGCAAATCCAAAACGCTGGTGCTGGATTCCCGCAAACTGGCGGTGCTGGTATCCGCTTGGCTGGCGGTTCCCGTGCTGCTGGCCGGAGGCCTGTTCTATTACACTCTGACCCGCTCCGTCGAGATCGACAACCCCTATCTGCGCTCCCTCATCATCGAGGCCCAGCGCGAACAACTGGAAAAGAACCATGCCTCCCTCCAGGCCAGCCTGAATGCCATGGCGGTCCGGGTGGGGCAGATGCAGGCCCAGACGACCCGTCTTGACGCCTTGGGCGAACGCCTGGTGAAGCTGTCGGGAATCAACAGGCAGGAATTCCGCTTCGATCAGCCTCCGGCCCAAGGCGGCCCGGAAGGCTCCGTGCCCCAGCGCTCCTTGACGCAGCGGGAGTTGCAGCAGCAGATCGATGACCTAGCGGCGAAACTGGACGACCGCTCCGACCGCCTGACGGTGTTGGAGGCGATGTTCATGGAGAAGCACCTGAGCAAGGTGACCGTTCCCTCCGCGCCGCCGGTGAGGGCCGGCTGGCATTCCTCCAATTTTGGCTGGCGCCTTGATCCCTTTACCGGCAAGAATGCCTTTCACGAGGGAGTGGATTTCATGGCCGAGGTGGGCACGCAGGTGCACGCCGCCGCCGGCGGGGTGGTGATCTACTCCCAGTTCAACACTTCCGGCTACGGCAATTTGATCGAGATCGATCACGGCAACGGCATGGTTTCCCGCTACGCCCATCTTTCCAAGGCCTTGGTGAAGGAAGGCGACATCGTCCTCCGCGGCCAGAAAATCGGCCTCGTCGGCAACACCGGCCGCTCCACCGGCCCCCATCTGCACTTCGAAATCCGCATCGGCGGCGCCCCGCAAAACCCGGCCCGCTTCCTGCAAGCCCAGGGCTGATGCGCCCTCGGCGCTTGCCCGCCCCGTTTTTCGTCTTAAACTACCCGAATCGACCTAATTCATGCTTACCCGCGTTCTCAAGAAAATCTTTGGCAGCCGCAATGACCGGCTGATCAAGCAGTACATGCAGACCGTCCGCCGCATCAACGGCCTGGAACCCCAAATCGTTGCCCTTAGCGACGCCGAACTGCGCGCCAAGACCGACGAATTCAAGCAGCGTTACCAGGACGGCGAAACCCTCGACGACTTGCTGCCGGAAGCCTTCGCCGTGGTGCGGGAGGCGGGCAAGCGGGTGCTGGAAATGCGCCATTTCGACGTCCAGTTGATCGGCGGCATGGTGCTGCATTACGGCAAGATCGCGGAAATGCGCACCGGCGAGGGAAAAACCCTGGTGGCGACGCTGCCGGCCTACCTCAATGCCTTGTCGGGCAACGGCGTGCACGTGGTGACGGTGAACGATTACCTCGCCCGCCGCGATGCCGAGTGGATGGGGCGGATTCACGGCTTTCTCGGCCTTAGCGTGGGCGTCAACCTGTCCCAGATGGAGCACGAGGAAAAGCTCGCGGCCTACGCCGCAGACATTACCTACGGCACCAACAACGAATTCGGCTTCGACTATCTGCGGGACAACATGGTCTACCAGCCGTCCGAGCGGGTGCAGCGCAAACTGAACTTCGCCATCGTGGACGAGGTGGATTCCATTCTCATCGACGAGGCCCGTACGCCCCTGATCATTTCCGGCCAGGCGGACGATAACGTCGAGATGTACGTGCGCATCAACCGGCTCGCGCCGCAGCTCGTCAAGCAGGAAACGGAAGAGGGGCCCGGCGACTATTCGGTGGACGAGAAGGCCCACCAAGTCTTGCTGACCGAGGCGGGGCACGAACGCGCCGAGCAATTGCTGACCGATGCGGGCCTGCTGGCGCCGGGCACCAGCCTGTACGACGCGGCCAACATCACCCTGATGCACCATGTGTATGCCGCCCTGCGGGCCCATTCCCTGTTCCACCGGGATCAGCATTACGTGGTGCAGGACGGCGAAATCGTCATCGTAGACGAGTTCACCGGCCGCCTCATGTCCGGCCGCCGCTGGTCCGAGGGCCTGCACCAGGCGGTGGAGGCGAAAGAAGGCGTGGCCATCCAGCGGGAAAACCAGACCCTGGCCTCGATCACCTTCCAGAACTACTTCCGCATGTACGCCAAGCTCGCCGGCATGACCGGCACCGCCGATACGGAGGCCTTCGAGTTCCACCAGATTTACGGCCTGGAAACGGTGGTGATTCCCACCCACCGCCCCATGGTGCGCAAGGACATGATGGACAAGGTGTACCGTACCGCGCGGGAGCGCTACGACGCGGTGATCGCCGATATCCGCGACTGCTACGAGCGGGGGCAGCCGGTGCTGGTAGGCACCGTCAACATTGAAAATTCCGAGCTTCTAAGCCGCCTCCTCAAGCGGGAAGGCATCAAACACGAAGTCCTGAACGCCAAGCACCATGAGAAAGAGGCGGAAATTGTGGCTCACGCCGGGCAGATGGGCACAGTTACCATTGCCACCAATATGGCCGGCCGGGGTACGGACATCGTCCTGGGAGAAGGGGTGACGGCTCGGGGGGGGTTGCACATTCTGGGGACCGAA
>JAGUYQ010000285.1 GCA_020061285.1 Betaproteobacteria bacterium | reverse complement strand
GCGGCGATTCCCATCCCCACCCCCGCGCCCTGGCCGAGTGGCTGGAGGAGGGCCTGAGCTGGGCGGGTAAGGAAGGGGAGGCGAGGAGCGCGGACCAGTTCATGGCCCATCTGAAAACGGTCGAGGCGCCGGCGCTGAAGCTGCGGGATGAGGAAATCGCCCGCCTCAAGGCGCGGCTGGAACCCCTGGAGCTGCTGGAAAAGAAAGTCGCCCATTACCGGGAGGTGATGGCGCCGCCCAAGGAGACGGTGATGATGACCGAAACCGAACGGCGGAAGATGGACGAGGAAGTCGAGAAAACCCGCCAAGCCATGTTCGACATGGTGAAGAATATAGAAAACCAATAAGGGGGAGGGAAGCCGTTTGCCTGGCGGGTCGAAAACGCTAGAATGGCGGCGTTTTGCCCCCTATGAGAGTGTGGCAAAACCAACAGAAGTGCATAACAAAGCCGGTGGCGGCTCCAATAATCCAACACGGCCACGGGCACCAACACGGGCACCAAGCCTTGATTCGGGACACACAGGTACGAACCTTGCTCACTCGCGTCCGCAGAGTGCGGATTCTTTTAATTTTTTGTGAGACCAAGCCATGACCTGTTCCACTGTGATGAATACCCGGCCGGTCACGCTCCGGGCCGACGACAGCATTGCCATCGCCCTTGCTTCCATGCGTGAGAGCCACCATAAGGCCATTCCCGTCATCGATGGAGAGGGGCGCTACCTCGGCCTGTTCAACTTTCATGCCTTGCTGGGCATGCTGTTGCCCAAAGCGGCGACGCTGGAGCTTGGGCTGCGGGACCTGTCCTTCATTTCCGACATGGAGGATAGCCTGAAGGAGAAATTGAACGATCTCCTGGATCGGCCGGTGAAGGACTACGTGGAGCGGGAAGGCTCCCTGATCCACCCCGACATGCCCCTGATGGAAGCGGTGTTGCTGCTCTACCGCGCCAACAACACCCTGCCCGTGGTGGAACGGGACGGCGGCAAGCTGGTGGGGATGCTTTCCCCCTGGGACGTGCTGAACTGCCTGGGAGGCGCCAATCATGCACGCTGAAGCCCATACCGCCCTGTTCGGCCTCGACGCCATGTGGGTGGCCGCCATCCTGTTCGTGGGCACTTACGTCGCCATCATGACCGAGCGGGTCAATCGGGCCATCGTCGCCCTGCTGGCCGCCGGCTTGATGATTTTCGCCGGAGTGCTGGACCAGGAAGCCGCCATCCGCGGCATCGACTTCAATACCCTGGGCCTGCTGATCGGCATGATGATCATCGTCGCCGTCACCCGCCAGTCCGGCGTATTCCAGTTCGTCGCCATCTGGTCGGCGAAGAAGGTACAGGCCAAGCCGGTGGGCATCATGATCATGCTGTCGGTGTTCACCGCCCTGTTCTCCGCCCTTTTGGACAACGTCACCACCGTGCTGCTGATCGTGCCGGTGACCCTGCTGATTACCGAGGAGCTGAAGATCAAGCCCTATCCCTACCTGTTCGCCGAAATCCTGGCGTCCAATATCGGCGGTACGGCAACCCTGATCGGCGACCCGCCCAACATCATGATCGGCTCGGCGGCCAACCTCTCCTTCAACGACTTTCTGTTCAACCTGGCGCCGGTGGTCCTGGTGGTCTTCGTCGCCAACCTGATCCCCCTCTATCTCATCTGGCGCAAGGAGCTGACGGCCAGCGACGAGGCCCGGGCGCGGGTGATGCTCTTCAACGAGAAGGAAGCCATCACCGACTCCAAGCTTCTCAAGCAGAGCATGGGGGTGCTGGGCCTGGTGATCTTCGGCTTCATCGCCGGCCACCCCTTCCACATCGCCCCCGCCACCGTGGCCATGAGCGGCGCCGCCCTGCTGCTGCTGATCTACTGCTGGCCCAAGGACGCAGAGGAACAGTCCAAGGCGATGCACCATATGTTTTCCGAGGTGGAGTGGGTCACCATCTTCTTCTTCATCGGCCTCTTCGTGGCGGTGTACGGCATCGAGCAGACCGGCCTCATCGGCATCGCGGCGAACAAGATGGTGGAACTCACCCAGGGCAACCTGGCGGTGATGAGTATCACCATCCTGTGGGGCTCCGCCATCTTCTCGGCCTTCGTTGACAACATTCCCTTCGTCGCCACCATGATCCCCTTGATCAAGTCCCTGGCGCCCGCCCTGGGCGGACCGGAGGCCATCAAGTCCTTGTGGTGGTCCCTGGCCCTGGGAGCCTGCCTGGGGGGGAACGGCACCCTCATCGGCGCCAGCGCCAACCTGGTGGTGGCGGGGTTTGCCGAACGGGCCGGGCATCCCATCCGCTTCGTGCCCTTCCTGCTGATGGCCTTTCCCCTCATGCTGCTGAGCGTGGCGATTTGCAGCGTGTATGTGTATTTCCGCTACCTGACCTGATAGCGGTCACTCGCTGGAAAAACAAACGGCCCCGTTCGGGGCCGTTTGTTTTGGCGGAGCGGAAAACGTCAGGAGGGCGGCAAGGCGAGCTTCGCCTGGGCGGTGAGGGCCGGGGCGCCGGCTTCCAGCCATTTCTTGATGCGGTTGGCGTCGCCGAGGCGGCTGTTCTTGCCCCAGGAGTCCAGCAGCACGATGATGGTGGGGCGCTGGGCGATTTTCGCCTGCATCACCAGGCAGTGGCCGGCCTCGTTGATGAAGCCGGTCTT
>JAGUYQ010000338.1 GCA_020061285.1 Betaproteobacteria bacterium | reverse complement strand
CGGCTTGCTGCCCCACTCGGGCATGAGGGCGTAGCCGCCGCGCTCGCGGATGGCCGCCGACACTTCCGACTCGGGGTCGTGCACGTCGCCGAAGAGACGGGCGCTGGTGGGGCAGGCCAGGACGCAGGCGGGCTTGCGCTCCTTTTCCGGCAGGGAGGTGTCGTAGATGCGGTCCACGCACAGGGTGCACTTCTTCATCACCTTCTGCTGCTCGTCGAATTCGCGCACGCCGTAGGGGCAGGCCCAGGAGCAGTACTTGCAACCGATACACTTGTCGTAGTCCACCAGCACGATGCCGTCCTCGGCGCGCTTGAAGCTGGCGCCCGTGGGGCACACCGGCACGCAGGGCGGCTCCTCGCAGTGGAGGCAGGACTTGGGGAAGTGCAGGGTCTCGGTGCCGGGGAAGCTGCCCACTTCATAGGTCTGCACCCGGTTGAAGAAGGTGCCGGTGGGATCGGCGCCGTAGGGGTTCTCGTCCACCAGGGGGCCGGCGATGCCGGAAGTGTTCCATTCCTTGCAGTTGGTGACGCAGGCGTGGCAACCCACGCAAACGTTGAGATCGATAACGAGGGCGAGCTGGGTCATTTCCATTCTCCTTTGCCAGCGAAAAAGGCTTGAATCGCCTTGGCGACGCCCATGCCGGGGAACTTGGGCATGGGCTTGTACTGGGGCCACGTCTCCTGGGGCTCGTCCTCGGCCGCCTTGTAGACCCGCACCCGCACGTCGTACCAGGCCGCCTGGCCGGTAAGGGGATCGGAGTTGGAAACATGCTCGCCGTCCGCGTGGGGCGGCAGCTCTTCGGCGATCACGTGGTTGAGGAGGAAGCCCTTCTTGGCCTCGTTGGCGTCGGGGGACAGACCCCAGGCGCCGGAGGCCTTGCCAATGGCGTTCCAGGTCCACACCGTGCCAGGCTCCACCGCCTCGGTGAAGCGGGCCATGCAGCGCACCTTGCCCCATTCGGACTCCACCCACACCCAGTCGCCGTCCGCGAAACCGTTGGCCTTGCCCACCAGGGGGTTGACCATCAGGTAGTTGTGGGCGTGAATCTGGCGCAGCCAGGCGTTCTGGCTGTCCCAGGAGTGGTACATGGCCATGGGCCGCTGGGTGACCGCGTTGAGCGGGTACTTCTGCAGGTCGGACAACTGGGCTTCCAGGGGTTCGTAGTAGAAAGGCAGCGGGTCGCAGAACTTCTCGATGCGCTTCTTCAGGCGCTCGGGAGGCTGCTTGCCGATGCTCTTGCCCTGGGCGGCGAGGCGGAATTTCTGCAACACCTCGGAGTAGATGTGGATGTTGATGGGCTCGGCGTAGCGGGTCAGGCGCACGTTGCGGGCCCATTCCAGGTAGCCCTGGTTCCAGTTGCGCATGTACTGGTAGGACTTGGGCAGCTCGTGGTGATAGACGCAACCGTTGTTGGCGTACATTTCCCACTGGCGCGGGTTAGGCTCGCCGCGCATGAACTTCTCCCCCGCCGTGCCGCGCCAGCCGGACAGGAACCCGATGCCGGAACCGGGCTCGGTTTCGTAGTTGACGATAAAATCGGGGTAGTCGCGGTATTTGCGCTTGCCTTCCTTGTCCACGAAGGCGGGCAGCTTGAGGCGCGAACCCATTTCGATCAGCACTTCCTGGAACGGCTTGCAGTCGCCCTTCGGCGGCACCACCGGAATGCGCACGGCATCCACGGGGCCATCGAATTCGGAAATCGGCCGGTCGAGGATGGACATCACGTCGTAGCGTTCGAGATAGGTGGTATCCGGCAGCACCAGGTCGGCGAAGGCGGTCATCTCGGACTGGAAGGCATCGGCGACGATGATGAAGGGAATCTTGTACTCGCCGTTCTCGTTCTTGTCGTTGAGCATCTTGCGCACGTCGTCGGTGTGCATGGAGGAGTTCCACGCCATGTTCGCCATGAAGATGAGCAGGGTGTCGATGGGATAGGGATCACCGCGCCAAGCGTTGGTGATGACGTTGTGCATCAGGCCGTGGACGGACAGGGGATACTCCCAGGAGAAGGCCTTGTCGATGCGCACCGGCTCGCCGGCTTCGTCCACGAACAGGTCGTCCGGGTCCGCCGGCCAGCCCAGGGGCATGCCGCCGAGAACGGTATTGGGCTGCACGCCCTCCGGCCCCTTGGGCGTCTTGGCGCAGGGGGGGATGGGGCGGGGGAACGGCGCCTTGTGGCGGAAGCCGCCGGGACGGTCGATGGTGCCCAGGATGGACATCAGGATGGACAGCGCCCGGATGGTATGGAAGCCGTTGGAGTGGGCCGCCAGGCCGCGCATGGCGTGGAAGGCCACGGGGTTGCCTGTGACGGTCTTGTGCTCGTTGTCCCACACGTCGGTCCAGGCGATGGGCAATTCGATTTTCTGGTCGCGGGCGGTAACGCCCATCTCGTAGGCCAGGCGGCGGATGGTTTCGGCGGGGATGCCGGTGATGCGCTCGGCCCATTCCGGGGTGTACTCCTCCACCCGCTCCTTGAGGAGCTGGAAGGAAGGCTTCACCGGGGTGCCGTCGGACAGCTTGAACTCGCCCAGCAGGTAGGGGTCGGCGCCGGGGGTATGGGTGGAAATCGGGTGATCCAGTTCCCGGTCCCACCACAGCTTGTTTTGCGGGTCGAAACAGCCCTCCTCGGGGGGCACCTCGAAGCGCACGAACATGCCGTATTCGGAACTGGATTCGTCCATGTTCACCAGTTCGGCGGCGTTGCTGTAGTTGACCAGGAAATCCCGGTCGTAGAGGCCCATGGCGATCAGCTCGTGGGTGATGGACAGCAGCAGGGCGCCGTCTGTGCCGGGCTTGATCGGCACCCACTCGTCGGCGATGGCGGAATAGCCGGTGCGCACCGGGTTGACGGAAATGAAGCGGCCGCCGTTGCGCTTGAATTTGGACAGGGCGATCTTCAGCGGGTTGGAGTGATGGTCCTCGGCGGTGCCGATCATCACGAACAGCTTGGCGCGGTCCAGGTCGGGACCACCGAACTCCCAAAAGGAACCGCCGATGGTATAGACCATGCCGGCGGCCATGTTGACGGAGCAGAAACCGCCGTGGGCGGCGTAGTTGGGGGTGCCGAACTGGCGCGCGAAGAGGCCGGTGAGGGCCTGCATCTGGTCACGGCCGGTAAAGAGGGCGAATTTCTTCGGGTCCTCGGCGCGGATTTTACCCAGGCGTTCTTCCATGATGCCGAAGGCCTGGTCCCAGGAAATGGCCTCGAACTGGGCGTCGCCCCGCTCCGTACCTTGCTTGCGCAGCAGCGGCTTGCTCAAGCGCGCGGGCGAATACTGTTTCATGATGCCGCTGGAGCCCTTGGCGCAAATCACGCCCTGGTTCAGGGGGTGATCGGGGTTGCCCTGGATATAGCGCACCTCGCCGTTCTTGAGGGTGACGCGGATGCCGCAACGGCATGCGCACATGTAGCAAGTGGTGTTCTTGACCTCAATACGGTCGGAAGGGTCTTGTAAAACCTTATATTCCATAATGTTATGTGCTTCCGAAGAAATTACAACGAATCTGCAATTTTACCTTATTCCGAATTGCTAATATTCGTATTTATTTATACCTATATAAATCTTTTGATACAGTCCAGAAATACTATTTATAGCTGTAAAAAAAGAAGGGATTCTGACGAATCCCTTCTTTCGGGAACCACGACCCCGCGTTAACGGTTGGGGCGGTATTCGATCTTAGCCTCGGGACCGAGGAAAATCTTCTGTATGCCGATGCGGCTCTTGACGTTGACCAGCAAGGGAGCGGACAGATTGGCCCCCATGTTTTGCAGCGGTGTGTTATCCGACACCTTCGGCACCGTGTTTTTCTGGGCCAGCACCACCAATACCGCCAAATCGTTGACATCCTCCAGCTTCAACTCGGCGATTTCGCTATCGGACAGGACAAATTCATAGTGAATACCGAACACCACCGGGTCCGTCACCGGCAAAGTCACATCCGGGTCGTTGAGGGACTGCATCAGGGACACCACCCCGGCCTTCGGCACGCCGGCATCGTCTTCCTCGTGGAACAGCTTCCACTGGGTGCTGTTCTCGAAACCGGGAACCCCGCGCGGAAAAGCAATCGCCGTCCCCTCATCCACGTCCAACTGACCAAGCCTGGTCGAGTTAACCATCATTTTTTTCCCCTTTACGCTAGTAGCGAATGAAACCGGCTTTCATTCTAGAGCATCTTGCAACATACGCAAGCCCATGGACAGCGGCCGCAGCAACCCTAATTTTCGCTGGCGAATCAAGCAAAACCGATGGCAGAAGAACGGACATCCCGCCCCACCCTTGAGCCTCTCACGGCCCCGAGGCCCCCGCGGCGGCTATATAGCCCAGGAATGCACGGGTGGCCGGTGAAACATGCCTCCCCTCGGGATAGACGGCATACCATTGGCGCCGTAGCGGGAAACCCCGCACGTCGAGCACCACGAAAGCGCCGGATGCGGCGTCCAGGGTCAGGGTGTGCCCGGACAGCACGGCCAGCCCCAGGCCGCCGGCCACTGCCTGCTTAACCGCCTCGTTGCTGCCCAGGGTCATGCGCACCGTGAGGCGCACGCCATGCTGCTCGAAAAATCGCTCGGCGGCGAGCCGGGTGCCGGACCCCGGCTCGCGCACAATAAAAGCCTCTCCGGCCAGTCGCGCAGGGTCGATATCCTTCTCCGCCGCCAAGGGATGTCCCGCCGGGGCCACGACCACCAGCGGATTTTCCATGAAGGGCAGCGCGACCACGCTCAAGTTCTCCGGCGCCTGCCCCATGATGTAGAGATCGTCCAGGTTCTGGGTCAGGCGTTCCAGGATGCGGTCGCGATTGTCCACCTCCAGCGCCACCTCGATGCCGGGATGCTGCTTGCAGAAATCGCCCAAGAGGCGGGGCACGAAGTATTTCGCGGTGGTGATGATGGACAGCTTCAGGCTGCCGCGCTCCAGGCCCTGGGTCTCGGCCAGTTCCATGGCCAGCCTGTCCAGCCGCTCGAACACATCCCGGCAGGCCCCATCGACCAGGCGTCCGACATCGGTCAGAAACAACCGCTTGCCGACCTGCTCCAGCAACGGCTGGCCGACGATATCGGCAAGCTGCTTGAGCTGGATGGATACCGTCGGCTGGGTCAGGTGCAATTCCTCGGCGGCGCGGGTCACGCTGAGATGGCGCGCCACCGTCTGGAATACCTTGAGTTGACGCAGGGTCGCATGTTTCATCACGAGTCACCGTCCGATCTCTACCCAAAAAAACCATTGATAATTATCTATGATATTTATCATTAATTACAATTATTATTTATGATTCGGCCTCGCTATAGTGGTTCCACGCTCAAACGAGCCACACGCCATCCACCAGGACGGCATACGGTTTAACCCACTAAGCAAGGAGCTTGCAATGGCCGGAAAGACATACAACGCGGGCGTCAAGGAATACCGCGAAACCTACTGGGACCCCAACTACACCCCGAAGGACAGCGACATCCTGGCGGTGTTCAAGGTCGTGCCGCAACCCGGCGTGCCTCGTGAAGAAGCCGCCGCCGCGGTGTGTGCCGAATCCTCCACCGCCACCTGGACCACGGTGTGGACCGACCTCCTGACCGACCTGGACTACTACAAGGGCCGCGCCTACGCCATCGAGGACGTGCCGGGCGACGACGAGTCCTTCTATGCCTTCATCGCCTATCCGATGGGCCTGTTCGAGGAAGGTTCCGTGGTCAACGTGTTCACCTCCCTGGTGGGCAACGTGTTCGGCTTCAAGGCGGTACGCATGCTGCGCCTGGAAGACGTGCGCTTCCCCCTGTGGTTCGTCACCACCTGCGACGGTCCGCCCCACGGCATCCAAGTGGAGCGCGACAAGCTGGACAAGTACGGCCGCCCCCTGCTGGGCTGCACCATCAAGCCCAAGCTGGGCCTGTCCGCCAAGAACTACGGCCGCGCCGTGTACGAGTGCCTGCGCGGCGGCCTGGACTTCACCAAGGACGACGAGAACGTCAACTCCCAGCCCTTCATGCGCTGGCGCGACCGCTTCGAGTTCTGCCAGGAAGCCATCGAGAAGGCGGAGCGCGAGACCGGCGAGCGCAAGGGCCACTACCTCAACGTCACCGGCCCGAACATGGAAGAGATCTACAAGCGCGCCGAGTTCGCCAAGGAAATCGGCACCCCGATCATCATGTCCGACTACCTGACCATCGGCTGGGCCGCCCAGGCGAGCCTGTCCCGCTGGTGCCGCGACAACGGCTTGCTGCTCCACGTGCACCGCGCCATGCACGGCGTGCTCGACCGCAACCCCAAGCACGGCATCAACTTCCGCGTGCTGGCCAAGATGCTGCGCCTCCTGGGCGGCGACCACCTGCACTCCGGCACCGTGGTGGGCAAGCTGGAAGGCGACCGCGCCGCCACCCTGGGCTGGGTGGACCTGATGCGCGAGCGCTACGTCAAGGAAGACCGCAGCCGCGGCATCTTCTTCGACCAGGACTGGGGCCACACACCGGGCGTCATGCCGGTGGCTTCCGGCGGCATCCACGTCTGGCACATGCCCGCCCTGGTGTCCATCTTCGGTGACGATTCCGTCCTCCAGTTCGGCGGCGGCACCATCGGTCACCCCTGGGGCAACGCCGCCGGCGCCGCGGCCAACCGCGTCGCCCTGGAAGCCTGCGTCCAGGCCCGTAACGAAGGCCGCGCCATCGAGAAGGAAGGCAAGGACATCCTGACCAACGCAGCCAAATCCAGCCCCGAGCTGAAGATGGCGATGGAAACCTGGAAGGAGATCAAGTTCGACTTCGACACCGTGGACAAGCTGGACGTGGCGCACAAGTAATGAAATGTAGGGTGGGTTAGGCGCCCAGCGCCGTAACCCGCCAAACGCAAAACCGAATTGTCGGGTTACGGCCTTCGGCCTAACCCAACCTACGAAAGGAGTTATGAAATGAGCGAAATGCAAGACTACTCGTCCCGCTTGTCGGACCCCAACAGCCGCCGGCTGGGCACCTTCTCCTACCTGCCCCAGATGGACGCCGACCAGATCCGCAAGCAGATCCAATACATCGTGGACAGCGGCTGGAACCCGGCCATCGAGCACACCGAGCCCGAGGAGGCCGGCAGCAACTACTGGTACATGTGGAAGCTGCCGATGTTCGGCGAGACCGACGTGGACCGCATCCTGGCCGAAATCGAAGCGTGTAAGAAGGCCAACCCCGGCCACCACGTACGCCTCATCGGCTACGACAACATCAAGCAGTCCCAGGGCGCCAACATGATCGTGCACCGCGCCGCGATCAAGGCCTGACGGAAAGCAAGTAGAAACGACGGGATGCCCTGCGGGGCATTCCCCCAGAATTCAAGGAGCCATGCCATGAGCGAGACCAACCGCGACCAGTTCCTGGTCAAAAGCCAACCCTACTATCGTCCGGTGGCCGACGAAGTGGAACTGTACGAGGCCGCTTACAACGCGCGCATGCCCGTCATGCTCAAGG
>JAGUYQ010000003.1 GCA_020061285.1 Betaproteobacteria bacterium | reverse complement strand
GGGGAAAGGCGCCCTCCTCCTCCGCCCAAGCCACCGCGAAACCGAAACCGGCCGCCAAGGCGAACAAGGCAGACAAGGAAAAAACGGCGCCGAAGAAAGGCGTTTTCGGCGAGGACCTCAAGCCTTCCCCCTGGCGGAAAGAAGGCGAGCTTTTCTAAGCGGAAAACGCCTTACAGGTGCTTGAGCTCGATGCCGTACTTCTTCAGGGCATAGCCCATCTGGCGGGGGGTAAGCTGCAACAGGCGGGCGGCCTTGGCCTGGACCCAGCCGCATTTCTCCATCGCCCACACCAGGCGGTCCCTTTCCCCCGCCGGCATGTCGTCCGAAACAGGGACATCCGCGTGGGGGATGGGCGGCAGCGGCGGCACTTCCTTCGCCTCCTCCCTGCCGACCGCGACGATGGGCACGGAGCGGTGGGTGGTGCCGTAGTCCCGCAGCACGGAAGAAAAGCACGTCCCCTTCTGGCAGCGCATGTCCACCTCGCGGATCAGGTTGCCCCGTGTCATGGTGGCGGCGCGCTCGATACAGTTTTCCAACTCCCGCACGTTGCCCGGCCAGCCGCAATCCAGAAAGACCTGCAGGGCCTCCGGGCTGATCTTGAGGCCGCGGCTGTTTTCCTTGTTGAAGCGCTTGAGGAAGTAGTCCGCCAGGAAGGGAATATCCTCCTTGCGCTCCCGCAGGGGGGGGATGAAAATGGTCACCACGTTGATGCGGAAATACAGGTCGGCGCGGAAATCCCCCTTCGTCACCATTTCCTCCAGATTGCGGTTGGTGGCGGTGATCAGGCGCACGTCCACCTTGATCGTCTTGCTGCCCCCCACCCGCTCGAACTCCTTTTCCTGCAACACGCGCAGCAGCTTGGCCTGGAAGGCGGGGGAAATATCGCCGATTTCATCCAGGAACAGGGTGCCGCCGTTGGCCAGTTCGAAACGGCCCTTGCGCTCGTGGGTGGCGCCGGTGAAGGAACCCTTTTCGTGGCCGAACAGTTCCGACTCCAGCAGGCTTTCCGGCAGCGCGGCGCAGTTGAGCTTGATGAACGGCCCATCGTGGCGCGGGCTGAGGTGGTGGATGGCGCGGGCGATGACCTCCTTGCCGGTGCCCGATTCGCCCCGCAGGAGGATGGTGGCCTTGCCCGGCGCGGCCTGGTGCACGTCGGCGAACACTTCCTGCATCCGCTTGCTGTGGCCGATGACGTTGTCCAGGCTGTACTTGCCGTGGAGTTCCTTCTGCAGACGGAAGGTCTCCTGCATCAACTGCTGCCGTTCCGCAGCCACGTTGTGGTGCAGGCGCACGGTCTGGCCGATGAGGTTGGACACCATGGAAAGGAAGCGCACGTCCCGCTCGAAGGCGCAGCCCTTGGCCCCCTTGCAGCCTTCCCGGTCCACGCTCAGCACGCCGATGCCCTCCCGCCCCACCTTCACCGGCACGCCGATGAAGGCCACGGCTTCGCCTTCCTGCAACTTGCGCGAACCGGTGCGGTTGAGAAACAGGGGCTCCTGGGAAACATCCGGGATCACCGCCGGCACGCCGGTCTTCAGGATGCGGCCGGTAACGCCTTCGCCGGCGAGAAAGCGGCCGCGGGAGATTTCCTCCTCGGACAGGCCGGCGGCGGCCACCACGCGCAACTCGCCTTCCTGCAGCAGGCTCACCATGCTGCGCCGCATGTGGAGATGGGTGGAGAGCAGGTTCAGCACCTCCCGCAGGGTCTTGTGCAGATCCAGGGAAGAACTGAGAATCTTGCTGATCTCGTAAATGGTGACCAACTCCACTTCGTGGAGGTCGGCCGGGGGGGTGTGTTCACCCGAAGCTTTCGACATGGAAGTCACCGTCTGGATTAATGGCTCTTAATCCCCTCTCTAGCAAAACACGGACCATCGGCTGCAGCGAGGACAAGCCTTTGAAAATAAAATTATCACGCTCGCCGCCCCAATCCTGGACGCCCCATTCTGGTGCAAAACCGTTCAGGGATGAGGGATGCCCTTGCGGCCAAGCCCGAACAACTGTCCCAGCCGCTCGACCACCCGCTCCTCGCGCTCGTCGAAGGAAAACAAGGGGTCGGTGAAACCCGCCTCCCGCGCACGCTCCTCCGCCATGGCAAGATGCTCCCCTTCCTCGTAATACTCCTGCTCGGTGCAGGTCACCTGGGTGACGAATATATCGGGTTCATCATAATCACCGTTGATGCCCAGCACGTAAACCGTCACCGAAATCACCCGCTCCTCGGGGGGGCGCGAGGGAATAGCGTAAGACGGCGCGGCCGGCGACGGCGACAGGCTGACGACGCTGTCCCGTCCCCCCGGCGGCAGTCCGTCCGTCAGTTCGAAAATGCTGCCGTAGGCAGCCTTCAGCTTGTTCTCGATGGGGTTGTCGGCCATGGGGAATTCATTTCGCGAATCAGGCTATAATCCTAACCGCACTCATCGCGGATAGCCAGCGGATTGGCCATGGCCGAAGAAAACGGACACCCTCTTTTCGACATCACCGAAAGCTCCCAAACCGACCAGGATCTGGCCGCCATGCTGTTCGCCGAAACAGCGCCGCCCCCCGCGTCCTCCCCCGAAGCCGGAGAGGAAACCCTCGTCCCCCCCCCTCCGGCAAGACCCGGATTGCTGGCGCGACTCAAGGGGCTGTTCCGCCGCCCCTCCC
>JAGUYQ010000287.1 GCA_020061285.1 Betaproteobacteria bacterium | reverse complement strand
TGGCACGGCTTGGCGCTGCATGTTGGAGCCCATCAAGGCACGGTTGGCGTCATCGTGCTCCAGGAACGGAATCAGGGAAGCTGCCACGGACACGATCTGGGCCGGGGCCACGTCCATGTACTGCACCTTGTCCGGGGTCGCCAGTTCGAATTCGTTGTGGCGGCGGCAGGAAACCAGTTCACTGCTGAGGCGGCCGTTCTTGTCCAATTCGGCGTTGGCCTGGGCGATGACGTAGAGGCCTTCCTCAATGGCGGAAAGGTAATGTATCTCGTCGGTCACCTTGCCGTCCACCACCTTGCGGTACGGGGTTTCCAGGAAGCCGTACTGGTTGGTGCGGGCATACAGGGCGAGGGAGTTGATCAGGCCGATGTTCGGACCTTCCGGCGTTTCGATCGGGCACACCCGACCGTAATGGGTGGGGTGCACGTCGCGCACCTCGAAGCCGGCACGCTCGCGGGTCAGACCGCCGGGGCCCAGGGCCGACACGCGGCGCTTGTGGGTGATCTCGGACAGAGGGTTGGTCTGGTCCATGAACTGGGACAACTGGCTGGAGCCGAAGAACTCCTTGATGGCGCCGGACACGGGCTTGGCGTTGATCAGGTCGTGGGGCATCAGGTTCTCGGACTCGGCCTGGGACAGGCGTTCCTTCACGGCACGCTCGACGCGCACCAGGCCGGCGCGGAACTGGTTCTCGGCCAGTTCGCCGACGGAACGCACGCGGCGGTTGCCCAGGTGGTCGATGTCGTCGATTTCGCCGCGGCCGTTGCGCAGTTCCACCAGGATCATGATCACCGCCATGATGTCGTCGATGGACAGGGTGCCGGGGCCTTCGCCGCCCTGGGGGCCGACCTTCTTCAGGAAGTTCTTGATCCACTCGGCGGCGCGGTCGTCCAGGGTTTCCGGATAGGCGCGGCGGTTGAACTTCATGCGACCCACGGCGGACAGGTCGTAGCGTTCCTCGGAGAAGAACAGCCCTTCGAACAGGGCCTGCACCGCATCCTCGGTGGGCGGCTCGCCGGGGCGCATCATGCGGTAAATGGCGACGCGGGCGGCGTACTGGTCGGTGGTCTCGTCGATGCGCAGGGTGGAGGAGATATAGGCGCCCTGGTCGAGATCGTTGGTGTAGATGGTGTTGAATTTGGTCACGCCGCTTTGGCGCAGCTTCTCCAGCAGCACCTCGGTGATCTCTTCGTTGGCGTTGGCGACCACCTCGCCGGTTTCCTTATCGACGATGTTGCCGGCGACCACGCGGCCGAGGAGGAATTCGTCGGGAACGGCGATCTTGCTGATGCCGGCCTTATCCATGTCGCGGATGTGCTTGGCGGTGATGCGCTTGTCCTTGGCGACGATGACGGCGCCATCCTTGGCGACGATATCGAAACGGGCCACTTCGCCGCGCAGGCGTTCGGGCACCAGCTCGAACTGCACGCCCTTCTTGGTCAGGTGGAAGGTGTCCTTGACGTAGAACATGTCGAGGATCTGCTCCGGGGTGTAGCCCAGGGCCTTCATCAGGATCGACACCGGCATCTTGCGGCGGCGATCGACGCGGAAGTAGAGATAGTCCTTGGGATCGAACTCGAAGTCCAGCCAGGAACCGCGGTAGGGAATGATGCGGGCCGAGAACAGCAGCTTGCCGGAGGAGTGGGTCTTGCCGCGGTCGTGCTCGAAGAACACGCCGGGGGAACGGTGCAACTGGGACACGATCACGCGCTCGGTGCCGTTGATGATGAAGGAGCCGGTGTCGGTCATGAGCGGAATCTCGCCCATGTACACTTCCTGCTCCTTCACTTCCTTGACGGTGGGCTTGGCCGCTTCCCGGTCCATGATGGTCAGACGCACGCGGGCGCGCAGGGGGGCGGCGAAGGTCAGGCCCCGCTGCTGGCATTCGGCCACGTTGAAGGGCGGCTCGCCCAGCACGTAGCTGACGAAGTCCAGCCGGGCATTGCCGGAATGGCTGGAGATGGGGAAAATCGAATTAAACGCCGCTTGCAGGCCTTCGTTTTTGCGCTGATCCGGTGCCATATCCGCTTGCAGGAAGGTGCGGTAGGAATCCAACTGCGTCGCCAGCAAATAAGGCACCGGCAGGACGCTGGTGCGCTTGGCGAAGCTCTTGCGGATACGCTTTCTCTCGGTAAACGAATAGCTCATAGTTTCTCCATGGAGTTGTACCGGGTACGGCAGACAACAAAAGACAGAAAACCGAAGTCGGCTTCCATTCGCTGTCTTGTGTTCTCTGAAGCGGGAAAAGCCGGCGGTTGCCCGCCGGCCATTTCACTGACGTTTCGCGAGAAGCGATTACTTGATTTCAGCGGTCGCGCCGGCTTCGGTCAGTTTCTTCAGCACGTCGTCGGCCTCGGCCTTGGCAACGCCTTCCTTCACGGCCTTGGGAGCGCCGTCCACCAGGTCCTTGGCTTCCTTCAGGCCCAGGCCGGTCAGTTCGCGCACGGCCTTGATGACGTTCACCTTGTTGGCGCCGGCGGCGGTCAGGATGACGTCGAACTCGGTCTTCTCTTCAGCGGCAGCGGCGCCACCGGCAGCGGCGCCGGGAGCGGCCACGGCCATGGCGGCGGCGGACACGCCGAACTTCTCTTCGAAGGCCTTGACCATCTCGTTGAGTTCCATCACGGTCATGTTGCCTACGGCTTCAAGGATATCTTCTTTGCTAACAGCCATTTCAATGTACTCCTAGATCTAGATTCTTTACGGAAACGATTAAGCGGCGGCTTCTTCGCGCTGCTTGGCCAAGGCGGCCAAGGCACAGGCGAAACCGGAAACCGGGGCCTGCATGACGCCCAGCAACCTGGCCAGCAACTCTTCGCGGCCCGGGATCGAGGCCAGCGCCTGCACTCCCGCCTTGTCGAGAAGCTTGCCGGCGTAGACGCCGCTCTTCAGCTTCAGCTTATCGTTGGTCTTTGCGAACTCGTTCAACACCTTCGCCGCCGCCACCGGGTCTTCGGAAATACCGTAGATCAGGGGGCCGGTCATTTGCTCGGCGAGGGGGGCGAACGGGGTATCCGCGACGGCGCGACGCACCAGGGTGTTCTTCAACACTCGCAGATACACGCCGGACTGGCGGGCCTTGGCACGCAGGGAGGTGAGATCGCCCACCTCGATGCCCGCGTACTCGGCCACGACGACAGTCTGGGCGTTGGCGATTTGTGCCGACACCTCAGCCACGACGGCTTTTTTGTCTTCCAGATTGAGACCCATCAGGTCTTTCCTCCTATCAAGCCAAAATTCGATGCGCACCGGAGTGCGCACCACCCTTCGGCGACCTGATTCAGGAGCACATCTTGCCTGCCTGTTTCGGGTGACGCCATCTGCGCAGGGCGCTTTCGCGTTTAAATCCACCCCATCGGCGGATCCCTACGGTCTTTGATAGCCAGCCGGAGCGAACCCCGGCAGCCCAAAGCCCTTTGCACCGCCGTTGCCGGCGGCGTCTTCGATCAGGCGCTCAGAGAGGCCTGATCCACTTTCACGCCCGCCCCCATGGTGCTGGAGACGGCGATTTTTCTCAGGTAAACACCCTTGGAGGAAGCGGGTTTCGCCTTCTGCAGGGCATCCACCAGCGCCAGCAGGTTTTCCTTCAGGGCCTCGACCTCGAAGGAAGCGCGGCCGATGGTGCCGTGCACGATGCCGCCCTTGTCGATGCGGAACTGCACTTGGCCGGCCTTGGCGTTCTTCACCGCTTCGGCCACGTTGGGGGTGACGGTGCCGACCTTGGGGTTCGGCATCAGGCCGCGGGGACCGAGAATCTGGCCCAGGGCGCCGACAACGCGCATGGCGTCAGGGGCAGCCACCACCACGTCGAAGTCCATGCGGCCGCCCTTCACTTCCTCGGCCAGGTCCTCGAAGCCAACCACGTCGGCGCCGGCGGCCTT
>JAGUYQ010000271.1 GCA_020061285.1 Betaproteobacteria bacterium | reverse complement strand
CTACCTGCTGGGCGTGGCCGCATTGGATGCGGGCCATCCCAACGAGGCGGTATTCGCCCTGGAGCGGGTGCTGGCGGTGAATCCCAGCCACGCCCAAGCGCGGGCGGAGATTGCCAAGGCCTATTACCAAATGGGTGAATTGGACGCCTCCAAGCAGCAACTGGAAATGGTGCAAAGCCAACAGCCGCCGACTCAGGTGCAAGCCACCATCAGCAAATTCCTGGATGCCATCGAGCAGGCCAAGTCCGCCGAGCGCACGTCGGTCCAGGTTTACCTGGAGGCCGGCGCGGGCTACGACACCAACGTCAACGCCGCGACCGCCAACAACCAAGTGGCGATTCCCGCCTTTGGCGGCGCCATCGCCACCCTGAGCGCCACTGCCTCCACCCTGCACGACGAATTTCTTTCTCTCAGCGGTGGCCTGAACGTTCGCCACATGGCGACGCCGGACCACGTGGTATTTGCCGGCGGCAGCTTCAATCGCCGCTTCAACATGAGCTCGCCCCAGGACCGTTTCAATACCGGCACCCTGGACGGCAACTTTGGTCTCAGCCTGATCAAGGGGGATAACGTCTTCACCGGTGCCATGCAGGTGCAGTCCTTTTCCGTGGATGAAAAAGACTACCGCAACGCCGATGGCTTCTCCCTCCAGTGGATGCGCAACCTGAGCCGGGTGAGCCAGTTCACGGCCTATGTGCAGTACACCGATTTGACCTATCCCGGCCAGACTCCCCGCGACGCCGGGCGGACGGTCCTCGGCGCGGCCTATGCACGGGCCTTGGGCGGGGACTATTCCCCGGTGGTGTACGTCGGCGGTTATGGCGGCGACGAAAAGGCCAAGGACGACGCCTTCAATTACAACGGCCATGACGTTTACGGCATCCGCCTCGGCGGTGAACTGCACTATTCCGACAAGATAACGATCTTCGGTTCCCTGAGCGCGGAAGACCGCCGCTACCGGGGCATCGACCCGTTGTTCCTGGCGCGGCGCTATGATACCCAGGCCGACCTGAATGTCGGAGTGAGCTATATTCCGGCGCCGAAGTGGACGGTGAAGCCGCAGCTTTCCTATACCCGCAACAACTCCAATCTGTTGCTCAACGACTACGACCGGACGATGGTGAGCGTGAGCGTCCGCCGCGACCTCAATTAAGCCGGGAGGAAAAGAAGATGTTCCCTCAGCAGCGTTTCAAACCGACCCGCCAGGCCCTGATGCTGGCGTTGATTGTTGCCGCGTACCCCATCGGCGCCCATGCGGCGGCCGGTCGGCTGGATTTTGTCATCGGCCGGGTAGTGGCTGCCGGGGCTGATGGCAAGGAGCGGGTTCTGGCCAAGGGCTCGGAGATCGATTCCGGCGATGCCGTGAGCACCGCCGTCAACGCACGGGCCCAGATACGCTTCACCGACGGGGCCTTCATGTCCCTTCAGCCCAACACCACCTTCAAGGTGGACGATTATCGCTATGCCGGCAAGACCGACGGCAGCGAGAAGAGCTTCTTCAGCCTGCTGAAGGGGGGGCTGCGCACCATTACCGGCGCCATCGGCCACGGCAAGAACCGGGACGCCTACCAGGTATCGACCCCGGCGGCCACCATCGGCATCCGGGGGACCGGCTATACCGCCCAGTTGGGCAACAGCCTGTCGGTGAGCGTGGGCGAAGGCGCCGTGGCACTCCTCAACAACGGGGGGGAACTGGTGCTGAAAGCAGGCCAGACCGGCTACGTGAAGGACTTCAACACCGCGCCCCAACTTACCTTCGAGAAGACGTCCACACCGCCCGCGCCCTTGGGGTCGTCGCCCAAGCCGAAAGACAGCGATCCGCAGCCGTGCCCCGCTTGTGAAACCGGCAAGGGCTTGGGGAATACAACGCTTACCAATGCGGTTGGCGTGATGTCGCGGAGTTCGTCTATTGCCTACGGACAGGAGACCATTGCCACGGATTCCGGCGGCACCCTCGTCATGAATGATTCCATGAACCGGGTTTATTACCAGGACGGCACTAGCGGTACTATCACCAGCTTTACCCAGGCTACTCTCGATAAGACCACTGGTCCTTCAGGGATCGCTTCTTACGGTTATGACGGCATCGTCAGTTGGGGGCGGTGGTACGGAACCTTCACCTATACGGAGAACGGGGTAACCACCACCAAGACTACCGCGTCATCGGCCGAGGGATTCCATGGGGTGGCGGGGCTTCCTGCCACATTACCGACGGTGGGGACCGCCACCTATACTTTGTCGGGTGCCACGAATCCGACCGACGGTACTCATATCGGTTATGGCACGGGCGGTTCTATCAGTGTAACGTTTGGAGCGAGCCCGTCCTTGTCGGGTGACTATACGTACCATTTGGACACCAGTAATTACACGCTATACATTCCTTCAACCCCTATTTCGGGCTCTACGTTTTCGACCACTAGCGCGCAAATCCGGCTCGGGGCAGCTACCCTCGGCCCCTCCGCCAGTGTAGATGGCTTCTTTGCCGGGGCAAATGCAGAACGTATCGGCATCGCCTTCCAGGGTACAGGGGGCTATGCCCACGATGGGGCAGCAGTCTTTTCCCAGCATTCTTATACCCATTAACGGAGTTGCCTGAACCAAAAAACCGCGGCCTTATGCTGCGGTTTTTTGTTTGTGTAGGGATACTGGATGGAATTGCAGGGTGGTCATCAATATTACGAATTGGGCCTTGAGCGGTTGCAGCATGGTGCGCCACTGGAGGCGCTGGAGGCATTCGAGCAGGCAATTGCCTTGGACCCGGCTAAGGCGAACTACCGTTCCGCCAAGGGTGGGGCGCTGTTTAATCTCGGCCGCTATCAGGAGGCGGAGCGGGCGTTGAGGAAGGCTTTGCATCTTGATAAAAAGGATGTGGAAATACGAAGTAACCTTGCGCTTGCTCTCGAACATCTTGGCAGAACAGCGGAGGCCTTGGAGCAGTACGGGCTGGCGCTAGACATCCAGCCAGGTTACGAGCCGGCGCGGGTGAATCGAGGTGCGTTGCTCATGGGCCTGGGGCGCTACAGCGAGGCTCTGGGCAACAATAAACTTTTGCTCCAGTCCCGACCGGATTGGCCCTTGGCCCATTTCAATTTAGGCGACACCCTGCTGGCCCTCGGCGAGTGGCAAGAGGCGCTGGCGGCCTTCGACAAGGCGCTCGTACTGCAAGCGGATTATGCCAAGGCCCATTTCAACCGGGCGGTTGCACTGTCGATGCTGGGTCGGTTTTCCGAGTCCGAGGAGGCCTTTGCCACGGCAAAACGGTTGGACGAGGCGGTTGTTCGGCAGTGTCTGGAAAATATCAGACGGGTATCGGGTTACGACAGGCCGTTGAATGATCCTGTCCCGCCGCTTATCTATCTTATTGGCATGCACCGGTGCCAGGAGGTAGGCGACTGGAGAGGGCGGGATATTTATGTCGAAAGGTTCCAGCGGTGGCTGGAAAGTGGCGAGCCTTTCATGACAGACCCCACGTTGGCGTTCAATTCCTTGTCGCTCCCCCTCCCCGCTCGACAAAAAGCAGCCATGTGCCGACAGGTTTGTGTGCAACTGGCGCAAGAGAGGGGCGCGCATTGGTCTCCTCGCCCGGCCACGGCGAAAGCAAAAATCCGCATCGGTTACGTGTCGCCGGATTTCCGTTTTCATCCGGTTGGTCGGCTGACCCGGCAGCTTTACTCCCTTCATGACCGCGACCGGTTCGAGGTTTTTGCCTATTCGCTTTCGCCTGGCGACGGCGGCGCCTTGCATCGCGAGATTGGTGCCGCCTGCGACCGTTTCTCGGACGTGGCGGGGCTCGATGCCCAAGAATTGGCGCAACGCATCCATTCGGACGGGATCGACATACTGGTGGACTTGGCGGGCTATACCCGTAAGAACCGGTTCGAGGTCTTTGCGTTGCGTCCCGCGCCCCTCCAGGTGGCCTACCTGGGCTTCCCGAGCACCACCGGCGCGGATTTCATCGACTATCTGGTGACCGATCACGTCACGACGCCGCCGGGTTCCGAGAAGCATTATTCCGAGAAGCTTATTTACCTGCCACGGACCTACCTGATGTACGACAATGCGCAGCCGGTGGCTTCGCCTCCCCTGCGCAGGGAGGCGGGGCTGCCCGAGGTTGGCGTGGTGTTCTGCTGTTTCAATAGTCCCTACAAGATCGAGCCCGTTGTCTTTTCCGTCTGGATGCGCATCCTTGAACGGGTGCCGGGAAGCGTAT
>JAGUYQ010000100.1 GCA_020061285.1 Betaproteobacteria bacterium | reverse complement strand
GTCGAGGCCGTCGGGCTGCTCGGCGATGACGTCCTTCAACTGGGCCACTTCCAGGGCCCGCCACAGGGCGTCGTCGGGAAATTCCCGCCCCAGGGTAAGGTTGTTGCGCACGGTGTCGTTGAAAATGGCGGGGTGCTGCAACACGGTGGCGACGTTCTCCCGCACCACTTCGAGGCCGATTTCCGTCACCGGCACGCCGTCGAAACAGAGCTGGCCGGCGCTGACGGGGTAGAGGCCGAGGATGACCTGCACCAGGGTGGATTTGCCGCCGCCGGAGGCGCCCACCAGGGCCACTTTTTCGCCGGGGGCGATGTCCAGGTTGACGCCGTTGAGGATCCACGGCCCCTCGCCGTAGCGGAAGGCGACCTTGTCCACCTTCACGCCCACGGTGGTTTTGCCGGCGAAGGGGTTCTTCAGGTGGGGGTAACGGGGTTCCTCCTTCAGTCCCAGGAGACGGTTGATGCGCCCGATGGCCGCCGTGGCGGCGTAATAGGCGTACTGGATGCCGAGGATTTCCTGCACCGGCTGCATCATGAACCACAGGTAGCCGAACACGGCCATCATCTCGCCGACGCTGAGATTGGAGTACACCACCATCAGCATGCTGATGGCGCGGAAGACGTCGAAGCCCAGCAGGAACACCATGAAGGACAGGCGGCTGGCGGCGTCGCTCTTCCACGAGAAGGCGGCGGCGTGGGTCTTGATGCCCAGGGCGGCGTCGGCCACCCGCGCCAGGTAGTGGCGCTCCCGGTTGACGGCTCGGATTTGCTGGATGGCGTCGAGGGTTTCGGTCAGCGCCTGCTGGAACAGCTCGAAGGCGCTGTTCTCGCGCTTTTTCAAATCCTTCACCTTCTTGCCGAGGACGGTGGTGAAATAAATCACCACCGGGTTCATCAGCAGGATGAACAGGGCCAGTTGCCAGTGCATCCACAGCAGCACCACGGCGGTGCCGACGATATACAGCACCGCCACCAGGAACTTGCTGGTGGTGATGCCGATGAAGTCGTCCACGGCGTTGAGGTCGGTGACGAAGTGGGAGGTGACGGCGCCGCTGCCCAGGGTTTCGTACTCGGACATGGCGATGCGGTTGAGGCGCGCCAGCAGGGCCGCCCGCAGGCGGTAGGCGACATCCTTGGAAATCAGGGTGAAGTTGCGGCTCTGCCATACCCCCAGCAAGGCGGCGATGACCCGCATCAGCAGGGTGGCGAGGAGCACCATGCCGACGTACAGCACCGGCCCGTGCCAAGGGGCGGGGAAGAGGCGGTCGATCAGCCCCACCATGACGCCGGGCTTGTGCAGCAGCACTTCGTCCACCAGCAGGGGCATCAGGAGGGGGATGGGCACGCTCACCACCGCCGCCATGACCGCCACCAGGTGGGCGGTGGCCAGCTCCCGCCGGTGTTCCAGGACGATGCCGGCGATGCGGCGCCAGGTGTAGGCCGCCGGCGTGGCGGGGGAGGCTTCCATGCCTAGCTTTGCCCGTCCCGCAGGGCGCGCAGGCCGTCGGGCATTTTCCAGCTTTGCCGGTCCCAGCCTTCGAGGTTCAGCAGGGCGTCGAGGCATTGCTCCATGCGCTGGTGCGCATCGCGAGCGGTGTCGGCGATGAGGCGGTGGCTGGCGTCATCGCTGGAACGGTTGTCGATGCATTCGTGCTGGTAAGCGTGGAGGCGTCGCAGGCGCAGGATTTGTTCGGCCACCTGGGCGGGGCAGGCGCATTGGTAAATCATCGCCTCGGTGATGATTTGCTCCAAATCGGCATCGGTGAACAGCTTGGCGAGTTCCATGACAGCGAGTTGCGAAATGGGGGGTAGCTAGCTTAACACGGCGGGTTAGGGGCAGACCACCGGCAGGGGGTGGCGCAGTTCGATGCCCTGCGGCGTCACTTCGGCGCGGTAGGCGAGGGCTTCCATTCCACGGGCCAGGGCGTCCCGCAGGGTGCGGCCGTAGACAGGGTCGATGGCGTCGGCGGGGCGCACTTCCTCCACGTCCCGCCGCTGGACGCAGAAGCAGAGCACGGCGCGGTGGCCGGCTTCGGCCATGGCGGCCAGTTCCCGCAGGTGCTTGGCGCCCCGCTCACTCACGGCGTCGGGAAAAATGGCGATGCTGCTCTCTGCCGCAGCGGTGACGTTCTTCACTTCCACGTAGCAGTCGGGGCCGTCGCCTTCCAGCAGCAGATCGACGCGGCTGTTCTCGGCGCCGAAGCGCACTTCGCGGCGGATGCGCGAATAATCCCGCAGTTCGGTGATGGCGCCGGCGGCGATGGCTTCTTCCACCAGGCGGTTGGAGAGGGCGGTGTTGACCCCCACCAGCACCTCCGGCAGGGCTTCGACGATTTCCCAGGTGTAGGGCAACTTGCGCTTGGGGTTGGCGGCTTCGGACAGCCACACGCGGCTGCCCGGCTCCTTGCAGCCGAGCATGGAGCCGGTGTTGGGGCAGTGGGCGGTGACCGTGGTGCCGTCCGCCAGTTCCACGTCCGCCAGGAAGCGCTGATAGCGCTTCAGCAGGCGGCCTTCCAGGAGGGGGGAGGGGAACAGCAAATTACTGTTCGTTTTCCTGGTTGAGTTGCTCTTCGGCGATCTGGCGGTGGACTTCGGCCATGTCCAATTCCTTGGCCTTCTGGATGATTTCCTCCAGGGCGCTGCCGGGCAGGGCGCCGGGCTGGGAGAAGAGGATCACTTTTTCGCGGAAGATCATCAGGGTGGGAATGGAGCGGATGCCGAAGGCGCCGGCCAGTTCCTGCTCTTCCTCGGTGTTGACCTTGGCGAAGACCACATCCGGGTACTTCTCGGAAATGCTCTCGTAGGTGGGGGCGAAGGATTTGCACGGGCCGCACCAGGGGGCCCAGAAATCCACGATCACCATGTCGCTGCCGACGATGGTCTGTTCGAAATTATCCTTGTTCAAATCTAGGGTTGCCATGGCATTTCCTTGGTCGTGCGCCGGGGCGCGGTTGGAGGTGAAAGCGAGAGGGACGGGGACTGTCTGCGCGGCAGGAAGAGGCGCCCAAATACTTTCGGCGGTAAGTGTCACCTTAACATTGTGGGGGCGGATTCGCCACCTTCAAGGCCTCGCCGGGAGTTGGCTATAATCGGCCTTGACCCTTTGATCAGGACAACCATGCCCCATCTGCTGGTGGACGTTTCTTCCCACGGCTTCGGCCATGTGGCCCAGACCGCGCCGGTGGTCAACGAACTCTATCGCCGCGTGCCCGGCCTGCGGGTGACGGTGCGTTGCGCCGTGTCGGGGGCGTTCCTGTCCCAGCGTTTCGACTGTCCGTTCACCCACCTTCCCCTGTCCCTGGATTTCGGCCTGGTGATGGCCAATGCCGTGGACGTGAGGGCGCAGGAAAGCGCCGCCGCCTACCGCGCCTTCCACACCGGCTGGGAACAGAGGGTGGAGCGGGAGGCGCTGGCCGTGGCCCTGCTAGAGCCGGACCTGTTGCTGGCCAACGTCCCCTACCTGTCCCTGGCGGCGGCGGAGGTGGCAGGGATGCCGGCGGTGGGCCTGTGCTCCCTCAACTGGGCCGATGTCGCCACCCCCTATTGCGCCAGCGAGCCGGGGTGGGCGGAAATCCGGCAACAGATGCTGGCGGCCTACGACAGCGCCGCCGCCTTTCTCAAGATACGCCCGGCCATGCCCATGCCCGACTTGTCCAAGGGTCGCGAAATCGGCCCCGTCGTCCGGCCGGGGCGCCGCCGCCGGGAAGAACTCGCCGCTGCCTTGGGAGCGAAGCCGTCGGAGAAGCGGGTGCTGGTGGCCATGGGGGGGATGGAGTTCCGCCTGCCCCTGGAAGC
>JAGUYQ010000004.1 GCA_020061285.1 Betaproteobacteria bacterium | reverse complement strand
TGCACTTCCAGAATGCCGCCGGAAACGAAGATCACCTCTTCCTCTTCCTGAAACGGCACCTTGATGCGCACCGTGCCGGGCTTGATGCGGGTGAGCAGCGGGGCGTGGCGGGGAACGATACCCAGTTCCCCCCCTTCGCCCGGAACCACCACCAGCTCGGCTAGGCCGGAGAACAGGCTCTGTTCCGCGCTGACCACGTCCACGTGTATCGTCATTGCCATAATTGGCACTCCTTATTGGATGGACTTGGCCTTCTCGACCGCCTCGTCGATGGTGCCGACCATGTAGAAGGCCTGCTCGGGCAGGTGGTCGAAATCGCCGTTGACGATGCCCTTGAAGCCATTGATGGTGTCCTTAAGGGACACGTACTTGCCGGGCGCGCCGGTGAACACTTCCGCCACGAAGAACGGCTGGGACAGGAAGCGCTGAATCTTACGGGCGCGGGCCACGGCCAGTTTGTCTTCGGGGGAGAGTTCGTCCATACCCAGAATGGCGATGATGTCGCGCAGTTCCTTGTAGCGCTGCAGGGTGGCTTGCACGGAGCGAGTCACGGTGTAGTGCTCTTCGCCGATCACCAGGGGATCGAGAATCCGGCTGGTGGAGTCCAGGGGGTCCACGGCAGGGTAGATACCCAGCTCGGCCACCTGACGGGACAGCACCATGGTGGCGTCCAAGTGGGCGAAGGTGGTGGCAGGGGACGGGTCGGTCAAGTCATCCGCAGGCACGTACACGGCCTGGAAGGAGGTGATGGAACCGGTGCGGGTGGAGGTGATGCGCTCCTGCAGGCGGCCCATTTCATCGGCCAGGGTCGGTTGGTAACCCACGGCGGAAGGCATACGGCCCAGCAGAGCGGACACTTCGGTACCGGCCAGGGTGTAGCGGTAGATGTTATCGACGAAGAACAGCACGTCGCGGCCTTCGTCACGGAAATATTCCGCCATGGTCAGGCCGGTCAGGGCCACGCGCAGACGGTTGCCGGGGGGCTCGTTCATCTGGCCGTAAACCAGGGACACCTTGTCCAGCACGCCGCCTTCCTTCATTTCGTGGTAGAAGTCGTTACCTTCACGGGTACGCTCACCCACGCCGGCGAACACGGAGAAGCCCGAGTGTTCCACGGCGATGTTACGGATCAGCTCCATCAGGGTAACGGTCTTACCCACGCCGGCGCCACCGAACAGGCCCACCTTGCCGCCCTTGGCGATCGGCATGACCAAGTCGATAACCTTGATGCCCGTTTCCAGAATTTCCACCGAGGAAGCCTGGTCAGCAAAGTCCGGGGCCTTGCGGTGAATGGAAGAATGCACGTCGGCACCGATGGGGCCGGCTTCGTCAACGGGGTTGCCCAGCACGTCCATGATGCGGCCCAGGGTTTTCTGGCCCACGGGCACTTGGATGGGGTTGCCGGTATTCAGCACTTCCATGCCGCGGCGCAGGCCGTCGGTGGTACCCATGGCGATGGTGCGGACCACGCCGTCGCCCAACTGCTGCTGGACTTCGAAAGTGATCTCCGGGTCCTGCATCTTGAGGGCATCGTAAACCTTGGGAATGGCGCCACGGGGGAATTCCACGTCCACCACCGCGCCGATGATTTGCACGATCTTGCCTTGACTCATGATCAATCCTTAAAGTTTGAAATCTTGCTTAAACCGCAGCCGCGCCGGCGACGATCTCGGACAGTTCCTTGGTGATGGCGGCCTGACGGGTCTTGTTATAGACCAGCTTCAGTTCGTCGATCACGTTGCCCGCATTGTCTGTTGCCGCCTTCATGGCCACCATCCGGGCGCTCTGCTCGGAAGCCATGTTTTCGGCCACCGCCTGATAAATCAGGGTTTCGATGTAGCGCACCATCAGGTCATCGACGATTTCCTTGGCATCGGGCTCATAGATATAGTCCCAACGGCCCGGGGCGCTGCCCAGTTGCTCACCATGCAAAGGAAGCAATTGCTCGATCACCGGCTCTTGCTTCATGGTGTTGACGAACTTGGTGTAGCAGATGGCCAGGCTGTCGATCTTGCCTTCGATGTAGGCATCCAACATCACCTTCACAGGGCCGATCAAGCGCTCGATGTGGGGCGTATCGCCAAGGCCGGTGACTTGGGAGACCACATTGGCGCCCATGCGTTGCATGAAACCCAGGCCTTTGCTGCCGACAGCGCACACGTCCACGTCGATCTGCTCGCCGGTGACGACACAACCGTTGAGACCGCAATCCAGCGCCTTCCACTTCTTGATCTGGTTGAACGCCATACGCAGCACGTTGATGTTTAGGCCGCCGCACAAACCCTTGTCGGAGGTAACGACGATCAAGCCCGCACGCTTCACGGCCTCCCGATGCACCAGGAACGGATGCTGGTACTCGGGATGGGCGTGGCTCATGTGGGCCGCCACGTTGCGGAGCTTTTCGGCATAGGGACGGGCCGTCCGCATGCGCTCTTGTGCCTTGCGCATTTTGGAGGCGGCAACCATCTCCATTGCCTTGGTGATCTTCTGCGTGTTTTGCACGCTCTTGATCTTGGTTCTGATTTCCTTGCCGCTAGGCATAGGGACCCCCCGCTTTCGTTACAGTACCGTGGTGGACTTGAACTCTTCGATGGCTGCGCTCAAGGCCTTTTCGGTGGCTTCGTCAAGATCCTTGGCCGCTTCGATATTCTCGACGATGGCGGGATGCTTGCTCTTGATGAACTTTTGCAGCGCGTTTTCGAAGGTCAGGGCCTTCTTCACGTCCACGTCGTCCAGATAGCCTTTGTTCACGGCATACAGGGTAATCGCCATTTCGCTGGTGGACATGGGCGAGTACTGGAGCTGCTTCATCAGTTCGGTCACCATCTTGCCCCGTTCCAATTGCTTGCGGGTGGCTTCGTCCAGGTCGGAGGCGAATTGGGCGAAAGCCGCGAGTTCGCGATACTGGGCCAGGGCCAGACGGATACCGCCGCCCAGCTTCTTGATCACCTTGGTCTGGGCGGCACCGCCGACGCGGGACACGGACAGACCGGCGTTGATGGCGGGACGGATGCCGGCGTTGAACAGGTCGGACTCCAGGAAGATCTGACCGTCGGTAATGGAGATCACGTTGGTCGGCACGAAGGCGGACACGTCACCGGCCTGGGTTTCAATGATCGGCAGCGCGGTCAAGGAACCGGTCTTGCCCTTCACTTCACCGTTGGTCATTTTTTCCACGTAATCGGCGTTCACGCGGGCAGCGCGCTCCAGCAGACGGGAGTGGAGATAGAAGACGTCGCCGGGGTAGGCTTCGCGGCCAGGGGGACGGCGCAGCAGCAGGGACACTTGACGGTACGCCCAAGCCTGCTTGGTCAGGTCATCGTAAACGATCAGGGCGTCTTCGCCGCGGTCGCGGAAGTATTCACCCATGGTGCAACCGGCGTAAGGCGCGATGAACTGCATGGCGGCCGAGTCGGAAGCGGTGGCGGCGACGATGATGGTGTGCTCCAGGGCACCGTGCTCTTCCAATTTACGCACCACGTTGGCGACGGAGGAGGCCTTCTGGCCCACCGCGACGTAAATGCAAATTACGCCGGAGCCTTTTTGGTTGATGATGGCGTCGATGGCGACGGCGGTCTTACCGGTCTGGCGGTCGCCGATGATCAGCTCGCGCTGGCCGCGACCGATCGGCACCATGGAGTCGATGGCCTTCAAGCCGGTTTGCAGCGGCTGGGACACGGACTGACGGGAGATGACGCCAGGGGCGATTTTCTCAATGGGGGACGTGCCGTCGGAAACGATCGGGCCCTTGCCATCGATGGGCTGACCCAGAGCATTCACCACACGGCCGATGAGGCCGCGGCCCACCGGAACCTCCAGAATGCGGCCGGTGCACTTGACGGTGTCGCCTTCGGACAGTTGCTCGTAGTCCCCCAGCACCACGGCGCCGACGGAATCGCGCTCCAGGTTAAGGGCCATAGCAAACACGTTACCGGGCAGCTCCAGCATCTCGCCCTGCATCACGTCAGACAAGCCGTGAATGCGAACGATGCCGTCGCTCAACGACACGATGGTGCCCTGGGAGCGCAGCTCGGCGCCGGCTTTCAGGTTTTCGATCTTACTTTTAATCAGATCGCTAATTTCTGTCGGATTCAACTGCATGATCTCTCCTTGCAAGATTGCCGGCGCGCGGCAATCTTAATTTTTGAGCTGTTGCGCCATGCTTGCGAGCTGAGCGCGAACCGACGAGTCAATGACATGGTCGCCAATAGCGATTTTCACACCGCCGATCAATTCAGCGTCCACGCTGACCTTCGTGGTTACCTTTTTGCCGAAACGGGTCTCGAGCTCGGAGGCCAGGGCTTTTACCTGGGGCTCCGTCAACGGAAAGGCGCTGGAAATATCCGCTTCCAGTTCGCCGCCCTGCTCCGCCTTCAACTGTTCGAACAGTTCGCGGATTTGCGGCAGCAACGCCAAACGGTCGTTTTCCAACAGAACCTTGATCAGATTCTGCCCGTGTTCATCGAGCCTTCCCTCCGCCACGGAAAGCAGAAAGGCCTGTAGCCGATCCGCCCCCACTTCGGGGTTGCCGATCAGCTCGGCCACCTCCGGATCGGCCACGACAGCGGCGACGAACTGGAGCATCTCGGACCACTTGCCGAGGGTCCCGTCCTGTAACGCCAGCTTGAAAACGGCTTCAGCGTAAGGCCTAGCAATAGTGATGGTTTCAGCCATGGCAATTACAACTCGGCTTTGATAGTGCCCAGCAACTCGGCGTGGACCTTGGCATCGATTTCACGGCGCAGGATTTTTTCCGCGCCGACAACCGCCAGGTCAGCCACTTGCTGGCGCAGCGCTTCTTTGGCACGAAACACTTCCTGCTGAATTTCCGCCTGGGCAGAGGCGATGATCCGATCCCCCTCTTCCTTGGCGGTGCCTTTGGCATCTTCGATCACCTGGGAAGCACGCTTTTCGGATTGAGCAATGATTTCGGACGCCTTGCTTTTCGCCTCGTGCAGCACTTCGGAAGCGCGCTTGTGGGCCAGTTCCAGCTCGTGCTTGCCGCGCTCCGCTTGGGCCAAGCCATCGGCGATGCGTTTCGCGCGCTCTTCCATGGCCGCCATGAGGGGTGGCCACACGAATTTCATCGTGAACCACACCAGGATGGCGAAGGTAATGGCCTGGCCAATTAATGTAGCGTTTATATTCACGCCAGCCTCCTAATTAAGCTGTTAATTAGGCCCCGGCCGCTTGCTTGACAACGGCGATGAAGGGGTTGGCGAACAGCAGATAAAGGCCGATACCCACGCCGATCATGGTCACGGCATCCAGCAGGCCGGCAACGATAAACATCTTGATCTGCAGGGTGGGGATCATTTCAGGCTGACGAGCAGCACCTTCGAGGAAGCGACCACCCAACAGGCCGAAGCCGATGGCGGTACCCAGAGCACCAAAGCCGATCAGCAGAGCCACGGCGATGGCGGTCATACCCTGAACGCTACCCAGAATTTGTGCAAGTTCCATTTCTTTCTCCTAAGTTTAGATAGTTAAGTTTAAAAGTTGAAAAACGAAATCGGTCAGTGGCTCTCGTGGGCCATGCTGAGATATACGATGGTCAGCATCATGAACACGAAGGCCTGCAGGGTGATGATCAGGATGTGGAAAATCGCCCAGGGGCCGCCCAGCAGCCACTGCAGGTACCAGGGCAGCAGAGCGATCAGAATGAACACCATTTCACCGGCATACATGTTGCCGAACAAACGCAGGGCCAGGGAAATCGGCTTCGCGATGTCCTCGATGATGCGGAACAGGATATTCACAGGAATCAAGTATTTACCGAATGGCGCGAACATGACCTCGTGAGCAAAACCCTTGAGCCCCTTGACCTTAACGCTGAAGAAATAAATCAGCACGAAAACCGACAGAGACATGCCGAACGTCAGGTTCAGGTCGGTGGTCGGCACCACCTTCAGGTAATGGATGCCCATTGCCCCAGCGATAGAGGGAAGCAGGTCCACCGGCAACAGGTCCATGGTATTCATAACGAACACCCAGACGAAAATCGTCAAGGCCAGCGGCGCAATGAGGGCACTCTTGCCGTGGAAGGTGTCCTTCACCTGGGTATCCACCATCTCGACCACCATCTCGACAAAATTCTGTAGTTTGCCGGGCACCCCCGCATTCGCCTTGCGCGCCGCCAGCCAGAACAGGCCAAACACAACCACACCCAGCACGAAGGAGAAAAACAGGGAATCGATATTGAAGGTCCAAAAACCCTCACCCACCTGAAGGTTGGTAAGATGGTGTCCGATGTATTCGGACGGGCTCTGCCCATGCGTTGCGTTCTGGCTCATTCCACTCACTCACTTGCAAATAAATAGCGCCACCCAATAGGCCAGCAGCGCCGCCATATACCCCCCGAACAGCGGCAACGCCTGTACCGAGGGGTACCATATAAAAATCGCGGCAAACATCAGCAACGTCGCCGCCATCTTTCCCATCTCGCCCAAATAATGGGCACGCACCAGCGTTTGGGCCTCGCTGTCCTTTACCGTCAGCATCCGAAGCGCATATACGCCACCGCTTACCAAGGCTATCGCCCCGCCCAGCAATACGGCCACCCCACTCTCGCCCCCCGCCAGCACGAAGCTAAGCGTTGCCGAAAAAATGGCAATGGCCGCTTGAATTCCCAGGACCTTGCGGACTTCCGAAATTACCGCCCGCGATGCTTTCAAAACTTACCCTTGGCTTACCGGATACGCGCTTTGCCCGCGCGTCATCAGAATGCTATTTTGTGGGGCGCTCAAACTTTTCAAGTTTATTATGCAGTTAGGCCCTCTGTCAACGCCCACATTAGCAAGGCCTACTATTCTTTATTATTTTGGCTTATGGGCGAGAAAAGAATTAATTATTACATCGAGTTGATCAAGGCTGTCATATTCGATGACCAACTGCCCATGGCCTTTTCCCCGTGTTTTGATGGATACCCGTGCACCGATTTTTTCCGAAATTTCTTCTTCGAGGCGTTCCACATCCTGGTCTTTGGCTGCTTTTGTCGGCTTGACCGGATTTTGCACTTTCTGCGCCAGCTTTTCGGCCTCGCGCACCGACAATCCCTTATGCACGATGGAATGGGCCGCCTCTACCTGTTTTCCCGCGTCCAGGGACAGCAGTGCCCTAGCATGGCCCATGTCGATCTGGTTTTGCATCAGCATATCCTGTACCGGCGGGGTGAGATTGAGCAGGCGTAAAAGGTTGCTCACCGCGCTACGGGAGCGCCCAACCGCTTCAGCCGCTGCTTGGTGGGTCATGCCAAATTCGTCGATAAGGCGTTGCACGCCGTGGGCCTCTTCCAAGGGATTGAGGTTTTCCCGCTGGATATTTTCTATCAGGGAAATTGCCAAGGCCGCTTCGTCCGGGATTTCTCGTACCAGGGCCGGGATTTCCGTCAACCCAGCCATTCTCGCCGCCCGCCAACGCCGCTCTCCGGCGATGATCTCGAATTTTTCCCCGTTTACATGCCGGACTAAAATCGGCTGTACGATCCCCTGAGTTTTAATGGACTCGGACAACTGGGCCAGCGACTCCTGGTCCATTTTGGTTCGGGGCTGATATTTGCCAGGCTGTAGCCGGTCAACCTCAAGATGCCGCAGGGTGTCGGCAGCCACCCCCGCTGATTGTTCATCCCCTCCGGCCAATAATGCGTCCAGCCCGCGCCCCAGTCCTTTTAATTTCGCCATCTCGCCTCCCTCAGATCGTGGCTTGATTCATTTTGCGTTTCTTGATCATCTCGCCCGCCAGGGCAAGGTAGGCTATCGCCCCTTTGGATCCTTTGTCGTGGTAAAGCACGGGAGTTCCAAAACTGGGCGCCTCCGCCAGTCGGACATTGCGCGGAATAACGGTGCGGTAAACTTTTTCCCCGAAATGTTTGAGCAGTTGCTCCGATACTTGTTGGGCCAACGCATTGCGCGGATCAAACATCGTCCTTAAGAGGCCTTCGATTTCCAGCTCCGGATTTAAGTGTGCCCTTACCCGCTTGATGGTCTGGACCAAATCACTCAATCCCTCCAAGGCGTAATATTCGCACTGCATGGGGATCATTACCGACCGTGCGGCACAAAGTGCGTTTACCGTGAGTAAATTAAGGGCGGGCGGACAGTCGATGAGAATAAAGTCGTATTCTGCCTCGACTTGGCATAGCGCATCCCTCAGTCGGTGTTCCCGGCGCTCCAGCGCCACCATTTCAACTTCGGCCCCGGCCAATTCGCGATTCGCCGGAGCAATATCGTACTTCCCCTGCTCGGACGACACTTTAATCTCACCCAATGACCGGGACCCCAGCAAAACATGGTAAACCGTGTCGCGCAAAGCATTTTTATTGATCCCGCTACCCATGGTCGCATTTCCTTGCGGATCAAGATCGATCAACAATACTTTGCGCTTGGCCGCGGCAAGGCTGGCGGCAAGATTTACACTGGTGGTGGTTTTACCCACCCCCCCTTTCTGGTTGGTAATCGCCAGGATTTTCGCCATTTTAGTCCACCCTTATCAGTACCAGATGTCGTTCCGCATCCAAGCCCGGAACCTTGATGGGCGTCACTACTTCCACTTTGGTGTTGCTTGGAAGCGCCGCCAACTCTTCATGAGGATAGAGCCCTTTCATTGCCGCAATAATTCCACCGGGAGCACATAAGTGCTGCGCCAACTTCACAAATTCCGCCAAATCGGAAAACGCACGGGAGATCACTACCCCAAAGCCTTTTTCTGGATGAACCCCCTCTACTCTGGCATTAACGATGTCTATATTGGCCAATTTCAATTCCAGTTTTGCCTGGGTAAGAAACGACGCCTTTTTGTGGTTGCTTTCCACCAATGTCACGGACGTCTCCGGCCTTGCCACAGACAACGGGATTCCTGGCAGCCCCGGCCCGGTGCCGATGTCTGCAATGGACGGCACTTTGGGCAATAGCGGCTCAACAGCCAAGCTGTCCAATATATGGTGGTAAAGCATTTGTTGGGGCTCACGGATAGCCGTGAGGTTATAGACCTTGTTCCATTTATGGAGAAGCGCAAGGTATGCCTCCAGGCGCTCCTCGGCTCCCGACGGCAAAGAAAGGGACAACGCCCGGACTCCCTCGTGTAGCTTCTCTCGCAGGCTCATGCGCTTTTCTTTCGGTGTTCCATTTCGCGGCGCTTCAAGTGCACCAGCAGCAATGAAACGGCGGCCGGCGTGACTCCGGATATCCGTCCCGCCTGCCCCAAGGTTTCCGGGCGGTGGAGGGTTAGCTTTTGCGTTACCTCCACGGATAGGCCTCGCACGGCGGAATAATCCATATCTTCGGGCAAGCGCAACGTCTCGTATTCTTGCCGGCGACGGATTTCTTCTTGCTGCCTCTCGATATAACCCTGATATTTGGCTTGAATTTCCACCTGCTCGGCCACTTCAGCGCACGCCAAAGCCGATCCGGCCCCCGGTAACTCCATCAGACGGGCATAAGTTACATCAGGCCGGCGCAATAAATCGTAGAGTGAATATTCACGCTCCATGGGTTTGCCGAGCACACGTACGGCTTCGCTTTCTTCCACAAGCCGGGGATTAACCCAAGTACTTTTCAACCTTTCCTGCTCCTTGGCGACCGCCTCCCGCTTGCGTTCAAAATGGGCCCATTGTGACTCTTCCACGACGCCTAAACGGTAACCGGCTTCCGTTAGGCGCATATCGGCATTGTCTTCGCGCAAAGAGAGCCTATATTCCGCTCGGCTGGTAAACATTCGGTACGGTTCGGTCACCCCCCGACTGACCAAATCATCTACCATTACACCCAGGTACGCTATCTCTCGCCCAGGGCACCATGGCTCTTTCTCCTGGGCATAACGCCCCGCATTGATTCCTGCCAATATCCCCTGCGCCGCGGCCTCTTCATATCCCGTCGTGCCGTTGATTTGTCCGGCAAAAAACAGACCGTGGACAACCTTGGTTTCCAAAGAGCTTTTCAAGCCCCGAGGGTCATAGTAATCGTATTCGATAGCATAGCCAGGGCGCGTTATCTGTGCGTTTTCGAACCCCTTTATGGATTTCACCAATTCCATCTGGACATCGAAGGGCAAGCTGGTGGAGATGCCGTTCGGATATATTTCGTTGGTGTACAGCCCTTCCGGTTCCACGAATATCTGATGGGACTCTTTTTCTACGAAGCGTATGACCTTGTCTTCAATAGAGGGACAATAACGCGGCCCCACGCCCGCAATAACGCCCGTGAACAGCGGGGAACGATCTAAGCCCTGCCGGATAATGTCGTGGGTTTTTGTCCGCGTATGGGTTATCCAGCACGACACCTGTCTTGGGTGCTGTTCTACGCGGCCGAGAAAGGAGAATACCGGCAAGGGACGGTCTCCTGGCTGCTCCTCCATTACCGAATAGTCCAGGGTCGTGCCATCGATGCGGGGCGGCGTCCCGGTTTTTAGTCGGCCCACCGGCAGGGACAAGTCGCGCAAACGTTCCGCCAACCGCACAGCAGGAGGGTCGCCAAGGCGCCCCGCAGGAAAATGGGTTAAACCGACATGCACCAAACCGTCCAAAAACGTTCCGGTTGTTAGGACCACCGCCTTGCTCAAAAACCGGATGCCAAGCTGCGAAACAACGCCCGCAACCTTATCATTTTCCAATATAAGGTCGTCCACCGCCTGTTGAAACAGCGTAAGGTTAGCCTGTTGCTCCACGCGGTGGCGGATTGCTTGCTTATACAGGTTACGGTCTGCTTGGGCGCGAGTAGCCCGAACGGCCGCACCTTTACTTGCGTTGAGAGTCCTGAAATGAATCCCCGCCTCGTCTGCGGCACGGGCCATGACCCCACCAAGCGCATCCAACTCTTTGACTAAATGCCCCTTCCCAATCCCACCGATAGCGGGATTACAGGACATCTGGCCAAGGGTTTCTATATTATGCGTCAACAAGAGGGTTTTCATGCCCATACGGGCGCCGGCCAACGCGGCTTCGGTTCCCGCATGGCCTCCTCCTACTACGATAACGTCAAACGAGGTGGGATACTGCATACTATGACAGCCGCTAATCGGGGCTCAATGATATGATAATTTACGATCAAAAGACAGTCGGCCACCCCCAGCTTGTTTTGGTTTCACGTGAAACAAACCACGAAAACACCCTGATTTTAAACAAGCTTATTTACCGACACAAAAACGACTGAAAATTTCTCCCAGCAGATCATCGGGGGTGAACTCGCCGGTTATTGTACCGAGGGCTTTTTGAGCCAGGGCAAGCTCTTCTGCCATAAACTCTAGCTGAGCTCGGCTGGAAACCGCCCTATCGAGATGTCTCTCTGCTTCTCGAAGTGCTTGAAGGTGCCTCTCTCGAGCCATGTATACCCCCTCGCCGGTGGTCTGCCAGCCAACGATATCAAGCAGCTCCTGTTCCAATAATTCAATGCCGATACCGGTTTTGGCGGAGAGAAGAATAATGGTCGAGCCGGACACGCGATTTACCGACGGCAAATGACCTGTGACGTCAATCTTGTTGAATATCCTTAAAACCTTCATGTCCCGAGGTAGGCGTTTTAAAACCTCCTTGTCGGGCTCCCCTTCCCCTTGGCGAATATCCATCAGCAACAAGGCAACGTCGGCCTTTTCGATTGCCGACCAGGTCCGTGAGATACCGATTTGCTCGACCTTGTCCGAGGTTTCGCGCAGACCCGCAGTATCGATGATATGAAGGGGTATTCCTTTAATTTGGATATGCTGGCGAATTGCATCTCGGGTGGTGCCGGGCACATCCGTTACAATGGCCACCTCTTCCCCGGCCAAACGATTTAGCAAACTGGATTTGCCGACGTTTGGTTGCCCGACCAGCACGATATGCAAGCCCTCGCGCAGAAGACTTCCTTGATGGGCCGTGTTCTTGATTTTCCGTAACTGGGCGGATAATGCCTGTAATCGATCGAACGCATTGGCGGCTTGAAGAAAATCAATTTCTTCATCCGGAAAGTCCAATGTGGCCTCCACCAACATTCGTAAGTCTATTAGGCCATGAACCAATTGGTTCACTTCGGCGGAAAAATAGCCTTTCAGAGAACGTATAGCGCTTTTTGCAGCTTCGGCAGAACTAGCGTCGATAAGATCGGCAACACTTTCCGCTTGAGCCAAGTCCAGCTTGTCGTTCAGAAAGGCCCGACGGGTAAATTCACCAGGCTCGGCTAGCCGAGCGCCCAGGGATAGACAGCGGGCCAATAACATCTGCATCACGGCAACACCACCGTGTCCTTGCAATTCGAGGACGTCTTCGCCAGTAAAGGAGTGAGGGCCGGGAAAGTATAAGGCGATACCTTGATCTAGGGTATCGCCCTGTGTATCAATGAAGTTCCTGAATGTGGCGACTCTCGGCTTAGGCAGTTCGCCATTCAGCAAAGCAACGGCAATCTGCGCTACGCGACTACCTGAAATACGGACGACACCGATGCCCCCTCGTCCTGAAGCAGTGGCAATAGCGGCAATCGTATCCGATTCGGCCATGCTTAAATGACCGCTTTCTCCAATTTGCGCGTAATGTACCACTGCTGGCTAATGGACAAAATATTGTTCACAACCCAATAAAGAACCAGACCCGCAGGAAAAAATACAAAAAATACGGCCATAGCAAACGGCATGATCATCATTACTTTGGCTTGAATAGGATCAGGAGGCGTCGGATTGAGTTTAGTTTGAATAATCATGGTAATGCCCATCAGTCCAGGCAAAATGAAATAGGGGTCTGCGGCGGACAAATCGGTAATCCAGCCAATAAATGGCGCTTGCCGCATTTCTACACTGTAAAGCAGCACCCAATACAACGCGATAAAAACCGGGATTTGTACAATTACTGGTAAACACCCCCCCAGGGGATTGATTTTTTCAGTTTTATACAATTCCATCATCGCTTGATTCATCCGCTGGCGATCATCCCCATATTTCTCTTTAATTTTTTGCAACTTGGGAGTTACCTTGCGCATATTGGCCATGGAACGGTAACTCTTTGCGCTAAGAGGAAAAAAGGCCAATTTAATCAACACGGTCAGGATAATAATGGCCACACCCCAATTATTTACCCAACGATGAATATGATCGAGAACCCAGTATAAAGGGGCTGCAATCACCGTTAACCAGCCGTAATCGACACTAAGGTCAAGGCCTGGCGCCACCATGCTCAGGGCGGCCTGTTCTTGCGGCCCAACATAAAGTTCAGCGGATATTTTTCCCGCCGAAGCTACAGGAATAATTCCTACCGGCTCCTGCAAAAGAATCCCAGCCGAATATAGTCCGTCCCCAACATGTTTTGCATAAAATTTCCTAGAAACACTACCTTTTGGTAGCCATGCGCTTAGGAAATAATGCTGTAGCATGGCAACCCAGCCATTATTCGCCTCTGCTGGTAATTCCGCCTTGTTTTTCTCGATATCATCAAAGCTTGCCTTACGAAACTTTGATTGTTCAGAATAGAATGCAGGTCCAGTATAGGTATGAACAAATTTTGAATCCTCTTTAGGCGGGGAGTTTGTTCTAAGTAACTGAAAATATGCACTAGGAATTAGACTATCTTTACTTTTATTATCAATTGTATAACTTACATCTATTAGGTAGCTATTACGATGGAACGTAAATGTCTTAACAACCGTTATCCCTTTTGTACTGGACCAATTCAGTCGCACTTCCAATTCGTTTGCCGACGGACTTAAAACGTAGTTTTGATTTTCTACTGTATAAATGGATTTATGATTCGGCAAATCCTCGCCTAGCAGCCCGCTCTGGGCTATATATACTTTCTTTGGGTCGTCTTCTAAAAGAAGATAATTTTTTGATTTATCGTGTGCTTCTTTCTGCTTAAGCAATTCTAAATGACGAACATCCCCACCTTGGGTATCAATCTCGACAATAAAATTGTCTGTGGTAACTTTGATTCTTTGGGCCTTTTCCAGAACAGGGGAAACTATTTCAGGGCTTGCCACTTTAGTACCTGGTGGGGCCGTAGTAACAGGGTGCGGCCCATTTTTCTGAGGCTGTGAAATAAATTGGGGCTGCTGCTCTTTGTTCCAGGCCTCCCATAACATAAGGATCGAGAAAGAAAGAACAATAAAAAGAATTATTTTTTGCGTATCCATAGTTATTCAGCGCGCTTTAAGGCAAGGGGTCATAGCCGCCCCGGTTCCACGGATGGCATCGCAGAATACGCTTAATTCCTAACCAAAATCCCTTGATAACACCATATTTATTGACTGCTTCAATGGTGTATTCGGAACATGTTGGAATGAAACGACAACTGGGGCCAATGAAAGGACTGATTATATACTGGTATGCCTTTATCAACGTTACAAGGAAACGAGACATCGCTGGGCCTTCTCCACCAGAATTTGTAATTCGTCAACAAGACCCTTTTCTGCTTCTATTGACGGAGGCGTATGTAACTGTACGATAACATCCAATCCATTAAGTATGGATTGACGACGTCGAAACGATTCCCTTATTAATCGCTTAATTCGATTACGGCCCACCGCAAGAGATAACACCTTTTTAGGCACCACTACCCCTAATCGCGGATAAGACAATCCGTTAGGCTTAGCAAGTATCCTAAAATGAACACTTTTTTCCCCGCACTTAAAACGAAAAACGGATGAAAATTCATCCGTTTTTAGAAGTCTCCTCTTCCGAGGAAAGGCAAATGACAAAGTCTCTTTCTTCAATCAAACTGCCAACTTGGCCCTACCTTTAGCACGACGCGCACGAATAACAGCCCGCCCACCACGGGTTTTCATCCTTACGAGAAAACCATGCGTACGTTTTCTTCGTACCACAGAAGGTTGATAAGTACGTTTCATATTGGCCTCTAAAATTAAGCACAGATACTGTAAACTTTCAATTAAACATTAATATCCTATATATTGTCAATAGCTATTTTCCTAGCCGGCCTGTGGATAACTAGCCTTAAAATGACTAGAATGGCATAGATAATAAAAAACCTCTGCCATAGTAGTTCCGACAAATCTTTTATCCAACGACTAAAAAATATTGATGAAAACTTTCTGGCCTGATTGCCTGCGCAGGTTAAAATTACAGCTTACAGAACAACAATTCAACACTTGGATCAAACCCCTATCTGTTGAAATAGATGAAAACAAAAATGAAATTCGGATTTTTGCCCCCAACCGTTTCGTTCTTCAATGGGTTAAGGATAAGTTTAGTGAGCAAATAAACAAATTAGCGGAAGACCACTTTTCCCGTCCGATGACGATTGTCTTATCTTTAACAATACTTCCCGCACAAAAGACACCGCCATCACCCATCCTCCCCCCCGAAATTCTTGCTACCGCCAAGTTAAAAACACCCATAAACGACACTTCACGACTAAATAAACAGTTCTCTTTCGAGAATTTTGTCACTGGTAAAGCCAATCAACTAGCACGCGCCGCAGCAATACAAGTAGCGGAAAATCCTGGCCATGCATATAACCCTTTATTCATCTACGGTGGCGTTGGTCTTGGAAAGACACACTTAATTCAGGCTATTGGTAACAAAATGCGGGAGCTCAATAACGATGCCAAAATTAGCTATATCCATGCGGAACGCTATGTATCAGATGTAGTTAAAGCTTATCAACACAAATCATTCGATGAATTCAAACGTTATTATCATTCATTAGATTTATTGTTGATCGATGATATTCAATTCATTAGCGGAAAATCCCGAACACAAGAAGAGTTTTTCTATGCTTTTAACGCGTTGATAGAAGATAAAAAACAAGTCGTCATCACTTGTGACACCTATCCGAAGGAAATAGATGGTATGGAAGACCGTCTAATTTCACGTTTTGGCTGGGGATTAACTGTAGCTATTGAACCACCGGAATTGGAAATGCGTGTAGCAATTTTGCTTAAAAAGGCGGAAATAGAAAAAGTAAAATTGAATGAAGAAGTTGCCTTTTTTATTGCTAAACAAATACGTTCCAATGTCCGTGAATTGGAAGGCGCTTTAAAAAGGGTCATGGCCTATTCGAAATTTCATAATCTAACCACTTCTCTCAGTGTAGCTAAAGAAGCATTAAAAGATTTGCTCGCTGTACAAAATAGGCAAATATCCATTGAAAACATTCAAAAAACTGTTGCCGATTATTATAAAATAAAAGTGGCTGATATATATTCTCCAAAGCGAACGCGTGCCATAGCGCGACCAAGACAAATTGCGATGGCTCTTGCCAAAGAACTCACGGAACTTAGCTTACCGAATATAGGCGAGGCCTTTGGTGGAAGGGATCATACAACGGTATTGCATGCTTGCAGAAAAATTGCCGAGTTAAAGTTGTCAGATCCCACAATTAACAAAGATTTCAATGTATTGCTTCAAGTTCTAAGAAGCTAAGAAATTGTGGACACATTATGGATAACTACACTAAATTACGGCAATGAAAAATTCATCAACAATTTATCCACAACTAATCAATACATATATACCTAAAGTTATTAACAATATAACCTTATGTAATTAAATATATATATATATATAATCACCAGGATAGACGATTATTATTACCTATCATTAAGGAAATACATATGAATCTTATTAAAATAGAAAGGGAAGTTTTTTTAATGCCCCTTTTGGCTGTTACCGGAATTGTAGAAAAAAGACATACCTTACCTATTCTCTCCAATGTATTTATCTCTAAAGAGGATAATAAATTATCGTTTATTGCTACAGATTTAGAGATTCAAATCACATCTGAAATAGAGTGCAACTCTACCTATGAGAACTTCTCGATTACAACCTCCGCTAAAAAGCTTCAAGACATATGTCGGTCTTTGCCTGAAAAATCAGAGATCGAAATCGAGAAAATCCAAGACCATCGTTTGAATTTAAAGGCAGCGAAAAGCAAATTTAATTTACAGACTTTACCTGCTGAAGATTTTCCCAAATTTTCAAATCAAAGTGAAGCCATTGGATATTTAGATATTGGTCAAGGACTTTTTAAAGCATTAATCCATCGTGTGATGTATTCAATGGCTCAACAGGACATTCGTTATTATTTGAATGGCCTTCTTCTAGTGTTTGACGAAGAAGGAATTAAAGTAGTTGCAACTGATGGTCATCGTTTAGCAATGGCCAGTTTGCCAATGCAAGTTAATTTACCGCCTAGTGAAATAATTCTTCCTAGAAAAACAGTAGTAGAATTATTCAAGTTACTTTCTGATTCTGATGAAATACTTAATATTGAAATTGGAAATAATCAAGTAAAGTTTTTATTCGATAAAATTGTTTTAGTTTCAAAGGTGGTTGACGGTAAATTTCCCGACTACACTAAAGTAGTCCCAATCTCTCATCCGAACGAATTCGTTGTTGATCGTCATCAGTTCTTACAGGCATTACAAAGAGCCTCGATTCTTTCCAATGAAAAATTTAGAGGGGTACGGTTGGTTTTAACCCAAAACAGTTTGCGTATTATTTGCAATAACAGCGAACAAGAAGAAGCGCAAGAAGAAATGGAAATTGAATATATGGGTGACCCCTTAGATATCGGTTTCAACGTCACTTATCTCCTCGATGTTCTAAATAATTTGGATGTTGAAAAGGTAATGTGTAGTTTCAATGATGCAAATAGTAGCGGGCTTATTACTTTACCGGGCAACAATGAATTTAAATATGTTGTTATGCCAATGCGGATTTGATTGTTTCACGTGAAACCATAAAGAGCACAGACAGAATGTCAGAATACGATTCCAGTAGTATTAAGGTTCTCAAAGGATTGGACGCGGTTCGTAAGCGTCCCGGGATGTACATTGGTGACACCAGTGACGGTACAGGGTTGCATCACATGGTGTTTGAAGTGGTTGATAATGCCATTGACGAGGCCCTTGCGGGGCACTGTGATGAAATACGTGTGACTATTCATACGGATAATTCCATAAGTGTCAGCGATAATGGTCGTGGAATTCCTACGGATATTCATGAAGAAGAAGGCCGTTCCGCTGCTGAAGTAATCATGACCGTATTGCATGCCGGGGGTAAATTTGACGACAATTCGTATAAGATTTCCGGCGGTTTGCATGGAGTGGGCGTGTCTGTAGTTAATGCGCTTTCTGATTGGTTGAAATTGACCATCAGAAGGAATGGGGAAGCTCACTTCATGGAATTTAACAAAGGCGAAGCTGTAGAGCCCTTAAAACAAATAGGACAAACAGAAAGAAAAGGAACGGAAGTCCATTTTTATCCAAGTGTGGAAATTTTTGGCAATATTGAATTCCATTACGAAATACTGGCAAAAAGATTAAGAGAACTTTCTTTCTTAAACGATGGCGTCAATATTGTTTTATCGGACCAACGCAATGGTAAAGAAGAAAATTTTTCCTTTACCGGCGGAGTGTTAGGGTTTGTGGAATACCTAAACCGTAATAAGACTTCAATACATCCTAATATTTTTTATGTTAAGGGGGAAAAAGAAGGGATTACCGTTGAAGCATCCATGCAATGGAATGATTCCTATCAAGAGTTAGTCCAATGTTTTACCAATAATATCCCTCAGCGGGATGGGGGTACTCATCTAACAGGTTTGCGTGCGGCATTGACCCGTACCTTGAACCAGTACATAGAAACTAACGAGCTAGCGAAGAAAAATAAGATCACCACTTCCGGTGATGATATGCGTGAAGGGTTGACAGTTGTCCTCTCCGTTAAGGTGCCTGACCCGAAATTTTCATCTCAGACAAAAGATAAGTTGGTTTCTTCAGAAGTAAGGCCAATAGTGGAGGAAGTCGTTGCAGCGGCATTAAATGATTATTTACTCGAAAAGCCCAACGACGCGAAAATCATAGTCGGAAAAATCGTCGATGCGGCACGGGCAAGGGAAGCAGCACGAAAAGCACGTGAAATGACACGGCGTAAAGGAGTGCTCGATGGAATGGGTTTACCGGGTAAGTTGGCGGATTGCCAGGAAAAAGACCCCTCCCTATCCGAGCTTTACTTGGTCGAAGGTGATTCCGCAGGCGGCTCCGCAAAACAGGGCCGTGATCGCAAATTCCAAGCGATTCTTCCCCTTAAGGGAAAAATTCTCAATGTTGAAAAAGCCCGCTTCGATAAGCTGATTTCATCCCAAGAAATTGCCACCCTAATTACTGCCTTGGGGACTGGTATAGGCAAGGATGAGTACAATATTGAGAAGTTACGTTACCACCGGGTTATCATCATGACGGATGCTGATGTCGATGGTTCTCATATACGCACGTTGTTGTTAACCTTTTTCTATAGACAAATGCCGGAGTTAGTTGAAAACGGGAACATCTATATTGCGCAACCCCCCCTTTATAAGGTGAAACACGGTAAACAGGAACGCTATCTAAAAGATGACCATGAATTGAAGCAATATTTGTTGGAACTGGCGCTAAACGAAGCAGAATTAGTGACTACAAAAGGGGCCGTACCGCTTAGCGCACAAGCTTTAGAAGAGATAGCCAGAGAATATATTTTGGCGGAATCGGTAATCGAAAGGTTGAGTCGAGTTATTCATGAAAAGGCTCTTTATGCCCTTTTGAAATTACCCGAAATTAACTTAACATCAGCCAAAGAAGCTGATGAGAGTGCACAATCTATAGTTGACCAGGTTGGAGACCCCGAATTTGAGATTGAAGCAGTTTATGATGAAATCAACGAGAGTTATCGATTAGAAATTCACAAGAAACATCACGGAAATATCCAAGTCAGCCATATCACCCAAGATTTTCTCGAAAGTGGCGACTATCGGCAAATCCAGAAAACGGCACAAGTCTTGAATGGCCTCATTGGAAATGAAGCCTCCATCAAGAGAGGAAATAATTCCCGTAGTGTTCGCGAATTCGGCGAGGCGCTGACATGGCTTCTGGATGAAGCTAAAAAAGGGATGGGCATTCAGCGCTATAAAGGCCTGGGTGAGATGAATCCCGAGCAATTATGGGAAACAACCATGGACCCCAATGTCCGTCGCTTATTGAAAGTTCAAATTGAAGACGGTATTACAGCTGATGAAATCTTTACTACTTTGATGGGGGATCAAGTAGAGCCGCGCCGTGCCTTTATCGAAGCCAATGCGCTTATTGCCAGTAATATTGACGTATAAATACAAATCGGCACAAGGCCAAAAGGCTTTGTGCCGATTATCAAATAAACTTGGTGGCCAAGGGCGGAATCGAACCACCGACACAAGGATTTTCAGTCCTCTGCTCTACCAACTGAGCTACTTGGCCGCTAAATTATCTGCGCCAAAATTGCCAAGCGCCGATAAATCAAAGGTCGCCATTAAACCGCTAAAGCGGATATTCGTCAAGAGAAATCATCAGCACAATAGGCTTTCTATGAAGGCCCTGCTCTATCTCCCGTGGTTTTTACTCCTATTAGCTAAAGCAACTTGGTCGGCCCCATCCAATTTTGAGCCGATAATCGGCAATGCGCTATTGTGCCAAGATGAAATAAACAGCTTGTTTTTTCAGGATTATCTAACTAGGCATTTCAAATCACCGTATAAGACCGAAGGCGGAGGACTTTGGTATAAACCTGACGGAACGCTACTTTTTGGCTCAGAGGTCGAACAAATTTTTGTAAGTACAGGTGGGGATCAAGTGGAATTTCTAGGGGTGATCTTCAATGCTCAAATTAGCGAAGTAAAACAAAAGTTGTACCAAAATAAGGGGGTTCAATTTTTTCTGGACCCTAGCGAAAAATTGATGCGGTCTACGATGGGTAGTTTTTTGATGGAATATACCCTAACGAAAACTAAACTGTTTTGCGTTAAGTATCGCGTAGGTCGCTAGGATATTTCCCCTGAAATATTTAACCCGTGTACTAGAATTGAAAACTTGATGTGCCAGACTTTGCCAAGCAATGAGAATTTGTCGGGCGTGGTCACGTTAATAATCTAGGAGGTTAGCGAAGAATGAATACTAAAAAATTCGTCTATGACTTTGAAGAAGGCGATGGTAAAAACAAAATGTTATTGGGCGGCAAAGGTGCAAACCTATGCGAGATGACCCAAATCGGCCTCAACGTACCTCCTGGATTTACGATTTCGACAGATGCTTGTTTAGCATACTTGGAAGGAAGCCGACTTCCGGATGGGTTGATGGATGAGATAAAAGGCCATATGCGCGAAGTTGAGAAGAAAGCTGGCAAGGGTTTCGGCAGCGCAGAAAACCCTCTTTTGGTTTCCGTTCGTTCGGGCTCAGCCATGTCAATGCCGGGGATGATGGATACCATCTTAAACCTAGGCCTAAATGAAAACTCCCTTCTCGGTCTGATTTCGCAGACCAAGAACGAGCGCTTTGCATATGATGCCTACCGCCGATTTATCCAGTTGTTCGGAAAGATTGCCCTAGGCATATCGGACGAATTGTTCGATGAAAAAATGAACGAAATAAAAACAAAATATAGAGCTCCTCAAGATGTTGATCTCTCAGCGGAAAACTTGAAAGAACTCTCCCAGTCTTTTCTCGATATCGTCAAAAAAGAAACCGGGAAACCCTTCCCTCAAGAACCCTTCGAGCAATTGGAAATAGCCGTTATGGCCGTGTTCCGTTCCTGGATGGGAAAGCGGGCGGTGGATTACCGCAGGCAATTCAAGATTACCAAGGACATGGCCAATGGTACGGCAGTGAATATCTGCACCATGGTCTTCGGCAATATGGGTAATGACTCGGCAACCGGGGTGGGTTTTACTCGGAATCCGGGCACTGGCGACAACACGATCTTTGGCGAATATCTGGTCAATGCTCAAGGCGAGGATGTTGTAGCAGGGATACGGACTCCCAAGCCCATTGCGGAAATGGAACAGGAGATGCCGGAAATCTATGGTCAATTGGTGGAACTGCGCAATAAACTCGAATCCCATTACAAAGAAGTGCAAGATTTCGAGTTCACCATCGAAAAAGGCCGCCTGTACTGTCTCCAAACCCGCAACGGTAAAATGAACGCGCGGGCAATGGTGATTACTTCGGTGGAAATGTTCAAGGACGGCCTGATTTTAAAAGACCAAGCACTGAATAGAATTCATCCGGCCATGCTGGAACAATTGCTGGTGCCGACGTTATCCCCAAATTTCAAAGCGAATTCCTTGGCCATAGGCTTGCCGGCGTCCCCTGGTGCAGCGTCCGGCAAAATCGTTTTTGATGCCGATACTGCTGAAGTGCGAGGCAAGTTGGGAGAAAAGATCATCTTGGTGCGGGAAGAAACCAAGCCTGAAGATATCCATGGTTTTTTTGCCGCTCAAGGGATTCTAACCAGCCGAGGAGGCAAAACTTCTCATGCCGCTGTGGTCGCACGGGGCATGGGTAAGCCCTGCGTTTCTGGCTGCGACAAGATTGCCATCGAGGTGCGGGAAAAGCGCGCCACGGTGGGCGATACGGTATTGCACGAAGGGGATGTGATCACCATTGACGGTAGCACGGGCAATGTCTACGCCGGGGAAATTCCCACGGTCGAATCGGAATTCTTTGCTGAATTAACGACCATTTTAGAGTGGGCCGACGAAGTGGCCCGACTCAAGGTCATGGCCAATGCGGATACGCCACGGGATGCTGCGCGAGCCAGAAAATTCGGTGCCATGGGAATCGGCTTGTGCCGTACGGAACGCATGTTCAACGATACGGACCGTTTGCCCATTGTTCAGGACATGATTCTGGCGGAGAGCAAAGAAGACCGCGAGGCTGCTTTGAACAAGCTGTTACCCATTCAGCGCGGGGATTTCAAAGGGATTTTCGAGGCCATGGCTGGATTGCCGGTAACGGTACGCCTGCTGGACCCTCCCATCCACGAGTTCTTGCCCACGGCCGAACAATTGGAGTTCGAAATCTCCCATCTTCGTCGCCTCAAGACGGACGTCAGAAGCGTTGAAGAACTGCCGGAAACATTGCGTTTGTTGGGCGCAGAAACCCACAAGCAGGATATTGGTTCCCTGGAAAAATTACTGGCCCACCTCAACCAATACAAAGATCGTCCGGAGAATACCCTGCTCGCAAAAAAAGAAGCGATGCTCCGGAAGGTCCGCCAACTGACGGAAGTAAATCCTATGCTGGGACATCGCGGCGTCCGACTGGGGATTACCTATCCGGAAATCTACGCCATGCAGATCCGTGCAATCCTGGAGGCGGCTGCGGAATGTGTCAAACAAGGGCTGGAAGTCCATCCGGAAATCATGGTTCCTCAAGTCTGTACCGCAGAAGAGTTGAAGTACGTCAAAACTCTGGTGGATGGAATCTTGCCGGACGTGGAGAAAAACTACGGCGTCAAGGTTCCGTTTAAGTTTGGCTCCATGATCGAGGTGGTTCGCGCGTGTATGCGTGCGGGACGCTTGGCCGAGATCGCCGAATTTTTCTCTTTCGGCACCAACGACCTGACGCAGGCCACCTTCTCCTTCAGCCGGGAGGATGCGGAAAACAAATTCCTTCCGATGTACAACGAAACGGGCATTCTCAAGGACAATCCCTTCGAGGCGTTGGACGTAAAGGGTGTGGGCCGGTTAATGGAAATGGCCGTGAACTGGGGCCGAGAAACCCATCCGGAGCTCAAGGTCGGTATTTGCGGAGAACAAGGCGGCCATCCGTCGTCAATTCGTTTTTGCCACCACATCAACCTCAATTATGTTTCATGCTCTGCGCCACGGGTTCCCATCGCCAGATTGGCCGCCGCCCAGGCTAAACTGATGGAAGCAACCTACGGCGCGGATTTATACGCATAAACCAGAGGGTTTTGTTTGAACCCCCTCGCTATTCAAGGAGGGGATTTTTTATTGCAGAAAGGTCCAACTCGTATGACAAATACACCCTTTTGAACCCCTGTTTTAGTCGAACAAGGGCGCTTACGTTAAGGCGTCTTTGGGAGTTGGGTAGCGGAAGGCGAAGCGCAATTCTTTCTTTGCGCGGCGGTTAACCAGGCGCCGCGACTCTTCGGAAAAGGATCGTAGGCTTTCCGGCAAATGCTGATGGGAGGCAGACCGAGGGATGCGTGGTGGCTTGGAAAAGCCGAAACGCTCGGCGAGGAAATCGAACCAAGCGCTTGTCTTCATGGGAAGATCGTCGGCGGCATTGTAAATTCGGCCATGGGCCCCTCGGAATAAGGCCGCAATTGCCAAACGGGCCAAATCATCGGCGTGGATATGGTTGACATAGCTATCGTCACGCTCCTGAAATACCGGCAATTGCCGGCGTAGGCGATCTAAGGGCAAACGGTCGCGGGCATAAATACCGGCAACACGAAGAATGCTTAAGCGTACGGAAGTGCGCCGAGCCCAGGCGCGAAGACGGTTTTCCGCATCCTCACGCCGTATTGCGCGGACAGTTCTTGGGTGCGTGGGGCGGGATTCCGATACCTCTTCCCCGCCACAGTCGCCATAAACACCGCTGGTGCTGATATAAACCAAGCGCTGTGGTAAGCTTTTACCCAAAACGGCCAGCAACCGGCGGGTTCGCGGGTCGGTATTTCCCCCCTTGGGAGGGGGCGCGAAATGGAGCACCCATTGGGCAAGTCCCTTTAACCGCCTCAGGCTGCGCCAGTCGTCCAAATCACCGACCACAGGCTTGATACCCAAGGCGCGCAGTTCAGCGCCCTGCAAAGGGTCGCGTATCAGGGCATAAAGACGGAAACCCTTTTCAATAAGGGAAGGTGCCGCTCGCCGGGCGACATCACCACTACCGATAATTAGCAGGCGCTTCATGCGCAAAGTTTAGACCGAAACAAGACATAGAAGGAAACCCCATGACCCACCGCGTAACCATTAAACCCAGCAACCATACTTTCCATGTCGAGCAGGGCGAGACCCTGTTGGATGCGGCATTGCGGGAGGGCTTTTCCCTCCCCTACGGTTGCCGTAACGGCGCGTGCGGCGCGTGCAAGGGTAAGGTGCTGGAGGGCAGCTTGGATTACGGCGATTATCAGCCTCATGCCTTGAGCGAGGAAGAAAAGCGCCAAGGGTTGGCGCTATTCTGCTGTTCCCGTGCCCAATCGGACCTGGTGATCGAAGTGAAGGAAATCGGGGCGGTCAAGGATATCCAGGTGAGGACGATGCCCTGCCGGGTGGAGAAAATCGAGCGTCCCGCAGACGACGTCGCCATTCTGTACTTGAAACTGCCGGCCAACGAGCGCTTGCAGTTTCTCGCCGGACAGTACATCGACATCCTGATGAAAGACGGCAAACGGAGGAGCTTTTCCCTCGCCAATGCTCCCCATGACGATGCCTACCTGCAACTCCATGTCCGCCACCTGCCCGGCGGCGCGTTCACCGAATATGTTTTCAACGCCATGCACGAAAAAGACATTTTGCGCTTCGAGGGCCCCCTCGGTAGCTTTTTCCTGCAAGAGGATAGCGACAAGCCCATCATCCTGTTGGCGAGCGGTACCGGGTTCGCGCCGATCAAAGCCATTGTGGAACATGCCTTCCAGCTTGGGGTGAAACGGGAAATGACGCTCTATTGGGGAGCTCGAAGCCTCAAGGATATTTACATGGCGGAACTACCGGAGACTTGGCAAAAGGAACGGCCGAATTTCCGCTTTGTGCCGGTGCTGTCGGAGCCCCAGCCAGAAGACGGCTGGAGCGGCCGTACCGGCTTGGTACACCAGGCGGTGCTGGATGACTTCGCGGATTTGAGCGGCTATCAGGTATACGCTTGCGGCGCCCCGGCGATGGTAGAGACGGCACACGCTAGTTTTATCGCTGACCGGACGTTACCGGAGGACCAGTTTTTTTCCGACGCTTTCTACGTTGCCGCTAAAAAGTAGGCCATCAGGCTTCCTGCCGACAAAGCTCGAGGCTTTGCCGGTAATGGCGACAAGCTTCCTCCGGTTGCTGGAGTTTTTCCAGCAACTGGGCCATAAGCAAATGAGATTCGGCGCCTGGCTCAACGGCCAGGCTGGCTTCCAGGTAGCTGCGGGCCTTGCCCCACAATTCCTGCTTGGCGCACAGCCTGGCGAGGGAGAGCAGCAGGGCGGCATCCCTGGGGTGCCCATGCAGCCAGTTTTCGGCACGCTCGATCTGCTTTAGCACATCCTTGGCGTAGCAGGTGCCGTAGAAATGGGCCAAATCCGTATCCCAGTGCTCGTCCAGGCTTTTGGTGGCGACCTCGACCGCCGCCTGATGGTCCCCTGCGGCCAAGAACGCGCGGCCTGCCTGGAGGGCGACTTTATTGTTCAGCCGGTAATCGTTGGGAATCTTATTCCACAACTCCCGCAATACCTGGCCTTCGACAGCCTTGCGCTTAAGGGATTCGCCATAGGCGTTTACCAGCAGCGGTTCGGCTTGGCTGGGGTCCAGTGCTTCGCGTTTCACCAATTGGGCAACCAAAGGAGGAACCTGGTCCCAGTTTTTGGCTTGCTGTTGGGCTTTCAGTTCCAGGCGCAGCACATGGGCATGTTTCCGGCCGTGTTTTTCCAATTCTCTCAAGACGGCCAGGGCGGACTGGGTTCGGCGTTCGTCCAGTAGCAGTTCCGCCTGGGTGATTAAGCGGGCGACGGGCTGGTCGTTTTCCTGGCGTTCTGCTTGGGCAAGGTAGGCGTCCCGCCGTTCGAAATCATGCTGCTCGTGGGCTGCCCGTGCGGCCAGCAAAGCGCTGATAGCCGGCATTTCTCCTTGGGCGGTCGCGGAGGCGGCATTTTTCTCGGCGATGGCGAAGCGGCCTTCGAAGAAGGCGGTGAGCGCTTCGTTGAAGGCCTCGCGGGCCCGCTTGCGGCGGCGAGAGTCCTTGAATTTGTGCACATAGGCCGGTAGGGACACCATGTGGTAAGCCAAGCGCACCGCCCCGTACAACATCATGAACAGTCCCAGGGACAGCAACAGGAACAGGTTGAGGGACATTTCCACACGGTACGGCGGCAAGGCCAGCAATACCATCCCGGTGTTGAACTTAGCGGCCAGGGTCAGCCCAACGGCCAGGGTCAGCCCAGCCAGTATCCAGAACAACACTCTCACCGCCCGCCCCTTTCTTTGGAAATCTTTTGGCTGCGCACGGCATTCAGGCTGACGGAAAGGTCCGGCAGGGCCACGGTGACCGAGGCGGTGCCCAGTTGCTTGATGGTGTCCAGGGCTATGCGGGTGACCTTGGCCTTGGTGTCGAAATACCGATTGAGAGCCGTTTCCACGGCCTTGAGGTCACTGCGGTAGCTGGTTTCGTCATGTTGCAGTAGGGCCAGACGAGCGGACAGCAAGCGCAGGCGCAGGTTCTCCCGTACATAGGTTGCCTGGGAGGGGTTAAGCAAGGGGGCGGTCGGGTTTTCCATCCGTTGTATCCGAACGAGATGGAAAAAGTCATCCCGTGCTTCCCGCACCACCTTGGCCCAAAATCCTTCTGCGGGGGCGTCTTTCGTCAAGTGGACCGGGGCGCTGGGGGTATGGTCCAGGGCCAGGGGGAGGTCATTCACCGAGGCGGCGAGGTTATCGAGGCGCAAGCTGATGCCTGGCACATCGACGAAGGGAATCGTCTGCAAACGCTGAATATCCTGGCCGATGGCTTTGCGTACCGGCAGCAACTGGGGCCGGTCCAGGCGGGCCAAGCGGCTATCGGCGGTTTGAAGGGCGATCAGCGCCGCCTTTACGTTGCCGGCCAGTTGCAACTGTTCGCTGGCGGTGAGCAGCGTCTGCTCCACCTCCGCCAGAGCCCATTCATCCCGGCTGCGGGACATTTCCTGGTAAAGGGCTTCCAGCGCGATTTGCTGGTTTTGCGAATCGGCGATTTTGCTATCCAGCACCCCCAGCTTTACCAGGGCTTCCCGTGTTCCTTCCTGGGCTTGGCCCGCCAGAATCCGCCCTTCCTTGTTGCGGGCGTCTATTTCACTCAGGCGTTTGGCCATGTCTTCTTGCAGGGCCTGAAGATTATGGCGGCTATCCAGCCATACCCAGGCCGATAGGGCCAGGGCGGCGACGGCAATCAGGATGCCGGCATTCAGCCCTTTGCCGAGGCGCTGCTTGCCAGAATCAGGCGGGGTTGTGGAAGGAGACGCCTCGAGGGGCGCGCTGTGCGGTTCCTGCTCACTGTTCATGGTGTTTTCCGGTTTCAAACCAACGGTTCAAGCTAGTTACCAGCGCCTCGTCATCCGGCCCGGCAACCTGGACCTGGGCAATGCCCAACTCACGCGCCGCGGCGCCGATGCGTTCATGAAGGGCAAACACGGGCGTGGTTTTCAACCATTGTTGCCCAAGCTTGCCCAATAAATCAAACAGGTTGTGCAAAGCCTCGCTACTGGTAAGCGTGACGGCGTGGATTTCTCCCCGCGCCCACTGCTGCAATAGCGGCGTCACATCGGCGCTGGGGCGGCTACGGCGGTAGCATTCACCGTAAAAAACATCGGCGCCGCGGGCGGAGAGGGTTTTCGCGAGCTGTTCCCGCCCGCCCTCACCGCGGAAGATGACGATTTTTTGTTTGGCAACGTCCCGCAACGGGGGCTCTTCCAGCAGCGCCCCGCTATCGGCGCCATGGGTCGGCATGAGGATATCCCGGACGCCGAATTGGCGCAGGGCGCGGGCGCTCCCCTTACCCACCGCGGCGACTTTCAGCGCCGAGGGAAGCGAGCGCCGGGTTCGGATCAGGTTCATGGCTTTTTCCACGGCGGTCGGGCTGATGAAAATGGCCCAGTCGAATTCTTCCAGCCGGTCTATTAGGCCTATCAACGCCGAGGTTTCGGCCACCGGTTGGATTTCCAAGGTGGGAAACAACACCGGTCGGCCGCCGGCCTGTTCAATCAGTTCGGCCAAATGGCCTGCCTGCTCACGGGGACGGGTGACGAGTACCCCGATACCGGTTAATGGTTGGCTAACCATGTTGCCGATTAGGCCAACTCCGCCAGGATGTCCGCCGCACCTTGGGCGATCAGGCGTTCGGCCAGGCGGGAGCCCAGTTCCTCGGCCTGCTCGGGGGTTCCCGATATCTCGTCCCGCACCATGCGTGCTCCATCGAGGGAGGCGACAAAACCCCGCAGCCTGAGCGTGCCACCGTCAACCTCGGCAAAGCCGCCGAGGGGAACCTGGCAACTGCCGTTGAGGGCACGGCTGAAAGCCCGTTCGGCCCGCACGCAAGCCTCGGTTTGCGGGTGGTTGAGGGGGGCGAGGAGTTCCACCAGTTCCGGGCGGCCCGCCCGGCACTCGATGCCGAGGGCCCCCTGCCCCACCGCGGGCAAGGATTGTTGCGGCGTCAGGAAGGCGGCGATACGTTCGGCAAGGCCGAGGCGCTTGAGGCCGGCGGCGGCGAGAAGAATGGCGGCATACTGCCCTTCGTCCAGCTTGCGCAGCCGGGTTTGAACGTTGCCGCGCAGGGTCTCCACCGTCAAATGGGGGTAGCGGGCTTTCAGTTGGCACTGGCGCCGCAAGCTGGAGGTGCCGACAATGCTGCCGGAGGGCAGTCCGTCCAGGGAGCGGAACCGGTTGGAAACGAAGGCATCCCGTGGGTCTTCCCGCTCGCCGGTGGCGGCCAGGATAAAACCGTCGGGCAGCACCATGGGCACGTCTTTCATGGAGTGTACGGCGATGTCGGCCCGCCCTTCTTCCATGGCGATTTCCAGTTCCTTGACGAAAAGGCCCTTGCCGCCGATCTTGCTGAGGGGGGAGTTCAATATCTGGTCGCCGGTAGTGGTCATGCCCAGCAACGCAACCTGTAATTGGGGATATAATTCTTGCAGCCGACGCTGGATGTATTCCGCCTGCCACATGGCGAGGGCGCTTTCCCGCGTGGCAATGGTGATGCCGGCGAGACCGCCGGGGATTGCCGTATTCAAAGCGAGTCCTTAAGAATCCTGATTATGGAGATGGGTATGCCTGCCGCCGTTGATTGGTTTCACGTGAAACCCCGCTTGCTTGGGGCCATCTGGCGGCTAGGGGTTTTGGCGGCTATTCTAGCATGGTTCGCGGGGGGCGTGCCGGCGGCCCTGGACGCCGAAGGCGTGCCCCTGGCGCGAGACCTCCAGGCCGACGGGGCGCTGGCGCGGGAGAAAAGACTACCCCTGCTGGTAATGTTCGGCACCCCCTCGTGCCCCTATTGCAAGTTGGTGTTGAACGATTTTCTGCTGCCGATGAGCCGCAACACGGATTATCAGGCCAAGGTCATCATGCGCGAAGTGGAGATCAACAGCGGGCGCGCCCTGGTCGATTTTTCCGGCAAGCTCATCACCCATAAGCAGTTCGCCAAGGCACACCGGATCAAGCTGGCGCCGACAGTGGTGATGTTCGACGCCGATGGGCAGGTTCTGGGAGAGCCGATGGTGGGGGTGAGTACCCCGGATTATTACGGCGCTTTTCTGGACCGGGCCATAGACGAAGCCCTGGAGAGTGTCCAGGCGGCAAGCAGGCGCTAACGCTTGGCGCGGGCGTACTGATCCGGCCAGGAAACATCGTCTCCCAATTCCCGTGTGGCTTCCTGGGGCCAATAGGGGTTGCGTAGCAGCTCCCGCCCTAAAAATACGGCGTCCGCCTGCTCCGTGACTAAAATGTGCTCTGCCTGTGCCGCTGTCGTAATCAACCCCACCGTGCCGACGGCCAAGCCGGCTTCCCGCCGGATGGCGGCGGCAAACGGGGTTTGAAAACCGGGGGCGAACGGAAGTTGGGCATCCGCGGTAAGGCCGCCGCTGGAAACGTCGATCAAGTCGATTCCCTTTGACTTGAGCGCCTTTGCCAGCATCACGGACTGGGGCAAGTCCCATCCCCCCTCCACCCAGTCCGTGGCGGATATCCGCGCCAGTACCGGCAAATCGTCCGGCCAAACCCCCCGCATCGCCTTGGCCACGCGCAAGGGAAGGCGCATGCGGTTTTCCAGGGCGCCGCCATAATCGTCCGTACGGCGGTTAGTGAGCGGCGAAAGGAATTCGTGCAGCAGGTAACCGTGGGCCATGTGCACTTCCACCGCTTCGAATCCAGCCTGGAAGGCCCATTGGGTAGCTTCCTCGAATTGTGTGACGACTTCTTCGAGGTCGAAGGACTCCATTTCCTTCGGGGCGTAACATTGGCCGAAAAAAGGGAGCGGGCTGGGCGCCAAGGGTTGCCAGCCGCCCTGATTGGGCATCAGGGGCCCACCGCCTTGCCATGGGGCCGCGCAAGAGGCTTTGCGGCCGGCATGGGCCAGTTGAACGGCCGGGATCGCGCCCTGGCCCTTGATGAAGGCCGTCAGGGGCCGAAAGGCGCGGGCATGGGACTCGGACCACAGGCCGAGGTCGTAGGGAGTGATCCGTCCAAGGGGCGCGACACTGGTCGCCTCCACCATCACTAGCCCGGCGCCGCCCACAGCGCGGCTACCGTAATGAACCAAGTGCCATGGACCGGGCAGGCCGTCCGTTGCCGAGTATTGGCACATGGGTGAAAGAAATACGCGGTTGCGGATATTCAACCGGCGCAGGGTCAAGGGGGTAAACAGTTCGCTCATCGGTGCCTCCGGCCTAATGGGGCATGCTATAAAGAATATACCCGAGTGATTTTATATGATTAAGCGGGTGGTTGTGGGGGAGAAGAAAAAGCTCGCCGCGCCGGCCCCGCAGACAAATAACCATTCTAAAGGGCCATAGTGCTGGATGATGGTAAGGGCATGGCAATAACCTCGGCATGAGGGGAAGAAAGGCTCATTATGGCCGCATCGAACAATAATCAGGCACCTGGGCAGCAGGTGGCGGAAAACCTCGTATATGGTGCCTTGAATGCCCTGAGCGGACAATTCCTTGTTCTCAGTCCGGAAGGACGGGTGTTGTATGCCAATCAGCCTTGCGGGCGCCAGCCGAACGCCTTGAAAGCGGAGATCGGCGCCGATTATCTCGCTGCTTGCGAAAAAGCAGCGGAAGCTTGCGGGGAGGCAATGGGCCATCTGGCCCAGGGAATTAGAGAGGTGTCGGCGGGAATGGTCGAGGCCTATACGGGGGAGTATGCCTGTGCCGAGGATAAAGACTTGAACTGGTTTCAAGTTCGGGTTGTCCGATTAGCCGATAATGGTCTGCTGGTAACACATGAGGACATCAACGAGGGTCGGCGCAAAACGGTGCAACTGGAGGAGAGTGAGAGCCGGCTACGTCAGTTTTATCGTATATCCCACGACAAAAGCATTTCCCTGGAAGAGCGGATTCAGCAGTTGCTGGCCTTTGGTTGTGCTACTTTTGGCTTGGAGCTGGGCATCCAGTCCCGCGTCGAGGGGCCGAGCCACATCGTGGAGGCCGTGCACCCCCGGGAGGGCGGCATCGGGGCCGGGGAACGATTCAGTCTAAAGGGCTCCTGCGGCGAAAAGACTTTGCAGGCGGATTCTCTTTTGGCCGTAACCCAAGCTGGTGAAAACGGCGGGCGTGGACAGGCGGGCGTGGAATCCTATCTGGGCATACCGATCCACGTGGCGGGCAAGCCGTACGGCATATTGGGGTTTTCCAGCACCCAGCCGCGAAGCGCGGCGTTTACCGAGGCGGACCGGGCCTTGCTGCAAATCATGGCGCAATGGATGGAAGAAGAGCTTGAGCGGCGCCAGGCGGCCGAGGCATTGAGTGAAAGCGAGGGGAGGTTAAGCGCTATTCTCAATAACGCTCAAGCCGTGATTTTTCTTAAGGACCTCGAGGGCCGCTATTTGTTGGTTAACCGCCAATACGTGAAAATTAACGGCATCCCGCCGGAAAAAATCCTGGGGCAAACCGATGATGCCATCTATCCTCCCGCCATTGCCAGGCAACTGAGAAAGAACGACCAAAGGACACTGAATACGGGCGTGCCGTTGCGGTTGGAGGAAACCGTTCCCCTGGAGGGAAGACCCCATAGTTTCCTGGTAACGAAGTTTCCACTTTTCGACGATGCCGGCACGGCCTACGCGATCGGAGGGATCGCCACGGACATCACGGATCTCAAGGAGACCCAAGCGGAACTTCAGGAAACCTCTTTGCTCCAGAGGGCCATCCTGAATGCTGCGGATTATTCGATCATATCAACGGATGAAAAAGGCATTATCCGCACCTTCAATCACGCCGCGGAGCGGATGCTGGGATACCGGGCCGAGGAAGTGATCGGCAAGGCCACCCCGGAATTGTTCCACGATGCCGACGAGCTCCAGCAATGGGCTGATGACATGAGCCGAGAATTGGGCGAGCCCTTTGCCGTGGGCTTCGGCATTCTTGCCGCCAAAGCCGAGCGGCGCCTCTCCGATCAAGCGGAGTGGACATACATTCGCAAGGACGGTCAACGGTTGCCGGTATTGCTGTCGGTAACCGCCGTACGGAACAAGAATAAACACTTAACCGGTTACCTGGCCATCGGTACGGATATTTCCGAGCGGTTGAAGTTGGAGCGCACGGCTGCCCGAGCCCAAGCCAACGAACTGAGCCGCTCGGTAACCCATGCCATGGGCCAAGGCGTGATCGGCCTGGACAGCGAGTTGAAAATCACCTTTGCCAACCCGAAGACGGAACAATTGCTGGGTTACAGCGAGAAGGAGTTGCAGGGAAAATTCGTCTGCCGAGTGCTCTACGAATGCAAGGATCCGGTCGAGGAGCATGAGGCACCGCATGAATGCGAATTGCGCGAAGTGGTCCAAGCCGGGCGAACGGTACAGGCGGACGACACCATCTTTTTCCGGCGTAGCGGCCAACCGTTTCCTGCCGCCTTTGTGGCCTCCCCGATCCGGGAAGAAGGCGTGGTGACGGGGGCGGCGCTGTCCTTCCAGGACATATCCCTGCGCAAGGAAACGGAGAATGCCATGCGCCGCCATCTCGCCGAGTTGGCGAGGATGAACGCGGAGTTGGATGAGTTTACCTACGTGGCCAGCCACGACCTCCAGGAGCCGTTGCGTAAGCTGACCTCCTTCAGCGACTGGCTGCGCAAGGACCTGGGTGATGACCTGCCTCCCCGGGCCCAACAAGATTTGGACTATATCGGGGAGTCGGTGGGGCGGATGCGGGGGCTGATTCAGGATTTGCTCGCCCTTTCCCGCGCCGGCCGGGTATCCATGAGCCGCCGGCGCTTGAGCTTGAACCATGCGGCGGATCGGGCACTGGAGAATCTGGAGCTCGCCATCCGGGAAAAGGGCGCAACAATCGAGCGGGAGGCCTTGCCCGAAGTATGGGGGGACGAAACCATGCTGTTCCAGCTTTACCAGAATTTGATAAGCAACGCCCTCAAATTCTCCGGCCCCCGTGCTCCGGAAATCCGATTAACGGCCCGCCAGATGGAGAGCGGAAACTGGGAGTTCGGGGTGGAGGACAAGGGCATCGGCCTGAAACGGGAGTACGCCGAACTGGTCTTCCAGCCCTTCAAGAGGCTGCACGGGCGAGCCAAATACGAGGGCTCGGGCATCGGCCTGTCCATCTGCCGCAAGGTGGTGGAGCGCCACGGGGGGCGAATCTGGGTTGAGTCCGAGGAAGGGAAGGGCGCGCATTTCAAGTTCACGCTGTACGAGCGGTCCCATCCATAATGCATATCTTGGGAGGCTCATGAGACAGGAACCGTCACGAACCATCCTTCTCGTGGAAGATGACGAGGGCGATCATGAGTTGATCCGGCGGGCGATGCAGGATGGGGTGCTGCGGTATGACTTGCAAATCGTGGAAGACGGCGAGGCGGCCCTGGAATATCTTCAGCAACGGGGGCTCTACCATGGTCGTCCGCCGCCCGATCTTGTCCTGCTGGATTTGAATATCCCCCGCCTGGACGGCAAACAGGTGTTGATGGCCATGCAAAAGGACCGGGGGCTGCGGAGAATCCCGGTCGTGGTATTGACAACGTCCCGTCTGGACAGCGATATTCGACAAGCCTACGAACTGGGCGCCAAGTCGTATATCGTCAAACCCGTGGACATCGAACAATACAGCCGAACTATAAGAACCGTAGGGGATTACTGGTTTGGAATCGTGATTCCGCCGCCGATCTCGAATTGAGGGAATCATGCCGTTGCCTACACTCAAAGCCGTCGCCATTGACGACGATGCCGCCGATATCGAGCTCCTGCGCCGCTACTTGGGCGCGGTGGCGGGGTATTGCGTCGAACTGTCCACCGTGCCGGACCCCGATGCCGTGGATATCGCGGCCATCCCTCAAGACGCGGACGTGGTGTTCCTGGACTATTTGTTGGGAGAGAAAACCGGCTTGACCGTGCTGCGGGAGTTGCGGGCCGCCGGGATCCGCCTGCCGGTGGTCGTGCTGACGGGGCAGGGGGACGAGCATTTGGCCGCGGAACTGATCAAGGCCGGGGCCACGGATTATCTTTCCAAGGCGCGCCTTTCCCCGGACAGCCTGGAATGGGTTCTGCGCAATGCCCTCAAGGTGGCCGAGCTGGAAAGGGAGGCGGCCCTCGCCGCGGAAAAGCTGCGTTTGGCGAACACCGTGTTCGAGAATGTTCTGGAGGGTGTCATGGTGACCGACGCCTCGGCCGTCATCCTGTCCGTTAATCCGGCTTTCAGCGCCATTACCGGTTACGGCGAGGAAGAGGTCGTCGGGCAACGTCCCAGCCTGTTGAAATCCCGGCTCCATGATACGGATTTTTACCAGCGCCTGTGGGCCACGTTGCTGAATGTTGGCCAGTGGAAAGGGGAAATATGGAACCGGCGCAAATCGGGGGATACCTTTCTCGCCTGGCAGACCATTTCGGCCGTGCACGATAGCGATGGCAAGACCAGCCACTATGTCTCGGTGTTTTTCGACATCACCGAACGCAAACGGCGGGAAGAGCAAATACGCTACCAGGCTTACCATGACCTGCTTACCGGCCTGCCGAACCGGCAACTGCTGGTGGACCGCCTCACGCAATCCCTCCTTCATGCCAAGCGGGAGGGCGAAATGCTGGCGGTGATGTTTTTGGATTTGGACCGCTTCAAGGAGATCAACGATACCCAGGGCCATGACATGGGTGACCAAGTGCTGCAAGAAACAGCGAGAAAACTCAAGAGTTGCGTACGGAAAGGAGACACCGTGGCCCGCCTCGGCGGCGACGAGTTCGTGTTGCTGCTGCCCAAAATCAAGCAGATGGACAACGTGGTCCACTTGGCCGAGAAAATTATCGAACAAATGGGCGGAACGCAAAAAATCGGCGGGCAGGCATTCCATACCGGTGCCAGTATAGGCATCAGCATGTTCCCCAAGGATGGCGACCAAGCCGATTTGCTGCTCAAGCGGGCGGACGAGGCGATGTACGGTGCCAAGCAGAAAGGCCGCGGCTGTTACCAGCTTTACCCTCCCGCCATTTAGGGCTTATCGGCGCAGGGCCTCCTTGACCGCCGCCAGTTGCCGACGGCTGACCGGCAGGCGTTCGCCGAGGCCGCGCAGCGTCACCAGCCAGCCCTCCCCTTCCTTTTCCACCCGCTCGATGCGGTCCCGTGCCACGAGGCAATTGCGGTGAATGCGCAGAAAGCGGTCGTGAAACTCTTCCTCCAGCCTCACCAGCGATTCCTCGGTCAAGTGTTCCCCTTGCTCGGTGCGCACGGTGACGTACTTTTGCTCCGCCCGCAGAAGGACGATATCCGCCACCGGTTGCAGCAGGATGCGGCCCCGCTCGAAAATGCCCAAATGGCTGCGGGGTTTCTCGCCGGCCTCGCGCAGGGCTTCCCGCTGAGGTGCGGTCCAGGCTTTGGCCTTTTGCAAGGCCGCGAGCAGGCGCTCACTTCTTACCGGCTTCAGCAGATAATCGATGGCGTTGACCTCGAAGGCCTGAAGGGCGTGATCGTCGTAGGCGGTGGTGAAAATCACCGCCGGCGGCCGAGGCAGCGCCTGGAGGTGGCGGGCTGTTTCGATGCCGCTGATGCCGGGCATGCGGATATCCAGCAGAACCACATCGGCTTCCTCGTCGGCCAGCCATTCCAGGGCTTCCTTGCCGGTGGCCGCCTCCCCGGCCACCGTCAGCGGCAGGGTGGCGCCGCAATCCCCCGCCAGGGCCTTGAGCCGGCTGCGGGCGGGCGCTTCATCGTCCACGAGGAGAAGGCGGAGGGGCGTCATTCGGAGGTGGTATACGGCAGGGTGATGTGGACTTGGTAGCTGTTGCCCTGGACACCCGCGCCCAGGCTGGCCTCGGCGTCGAAGTGGAGTTGGAGGCGCTCCTTCACGTTGGCGATGGCCATTTTGTTGCCGGTGTGATGGGAGCCTTCCTGCAGATAGGGGTTGCGGATCACCAGGTGGACCTGATCGCGGCTGCGGTAGATGTTGATGCTGATTTCGCCGGGAGCCTCGGCCGGTTCGATGCCGTGGTAGACGGCGTTTTCCAGCAGGGGTTGCAACACCAGGGGCGGCACCAGGGCTTCCCGCGGCATCTTGTCGATGCGCCAGGCAATGTACAGGCGGTCCCCCAGGCGCAACTGCTCGATGTTGAGGTATTGGCGGCACAGGGCCACTTCCTTCTCCAGGGTGGTGAGATGGCGGTTGTCCGCCATCAGCACCCGGAACAGGTCGGCCATATCCTCCAGGGTCTGCTCGGCGCGCTGGGGGTCGGTGCGCACCAGGGACAGGACCGCGTTCAGGCTGTTGAACAGGAAGTGGGGGCGGATGCGCGCCTGCAAGGCTTGCAGACGGGCTTCGGTAATGGCCGGCGAGAGGGCCCGGTTGCGCAGGTGAAAGTAGGACAAGACCACCCCGGCCGTGCCGAGACTGATAAGCCAATAGCGCCCCAGGGACAGGTTCGCTGTGCCGTAGTCTGTGAACAGCGCCTGCCCCGCCGTGGCCACCAGGGTAGTAAGGACTAGCACGAGCGCCAGGACGGCGGCGACACCCAGATGGTAAGGCAAGCGCTTGAGCCAGGGTTGAAGAAGGGGGAGGGACAGGAGGGCGGCAAGCAGCACCGGCTGCACGATGGCCGAGGATTCCAGCACGTCTTGCCATATCCCGGCGATGTCCGGATGGTGGACGACGGCGACGGCCAGGCTCATTCCATCCACCAGCACCAGGATGCGCAGCATGATGCCCAGGTTGCGGAAGTTGGGCAGGGTGACCGGCAGGTTTTGCTTTATAATTCGCATCTTGTGGATTTTAGGCACGAATGTGATGGAAGAACAGAATAAAACCTGGTCCGGCCGCTTCTCCGAACCGGTGTCCGAACTGGTCAAGCGCTACACCGCATCGGTGACCTTCGACAAGCGCATGGCGGAATTCGACATCCAGGGCTCCCTGGCCCACGCCGCCATGCTCAACGCCGTGGGACTCCTGTCCCAGGACGATCTGGAGGCCATCCGCAATGGGATGGCGCAGATATTGGAGGAAATCCGCAGCGGCGCCTTCCCGTGGTCGGTGGACCTGGAAGACGTGCACATGAACATCGAGCGCCGCCTCACCGCCTTGGCGGGCGACGCGGGTAAGCGCCTGCACACGGCCCGCTCCCGTAACGACCAAGTGGCCACCGACGTGCGCCTCTACCTGCGCGCCGCCATCGACGATTTGCTGGGCCGGGTGCGGGAACTGCAATTATCCCTGCTCGACCAGGCCGAAGCCCACGCCGACACC
>JAGUYQ010000306.1 GCA_020061285.1 Betaproteobacteria bacterium | reverse complement strand
GGTAGGCGGCGGACAGGCCCGCCGGCCCGGCGCCCACAACGGCCACCCGCAGGGCGGACTTGCGGGGCTTTTCAACCGGGTAGGCCCAACCCTCCTCGATGGCTCGGTCGCCCAGCAGGCGTTCGATCTTGTGGATGGCGACGGCTTCGTCGAACTGGCCGCGGTTGCAGGCCGATTCGCAGGGGTGGTGGCACACCCGGCCGGTGACGGCGGGCAGGGGGTTGACCGCCACCAGGGTTTCCCAGGCTTGTTGAAAGTGGCCTTCGTCCACCTTGGCGATGTAAGCCTGGGCATCCTCGCCCGCCGGGCAAACGGCATGGCAGGGAGCGGACAGGTGGCGGTGGTAGGGTTTCTGCACCCGCCAGGTGCCGGTCTTGAAGTTGAGGGACGTGCCGGGCAGGGCAAAGCCGCCGCGAGTCAGAATCAATGCCATGGATCTTTTCTCCTTATGCCCAGCGCATGCCGCCGCGATGCACCGTGTCGGCGCCCTCGCTGTCCAGCTTGTCCGAGGATTCGCCGCGCAGGCCGTAGATTTCGATATTGTGGTCGGCCAAGGCCTGTAGGTGCTCCAGCTCCTCCCGCGCGCGGGGGTCGTTCTGGAACAGGTGGCGGAAACGCTGCTGGGCCTTGAGGTAATCGGTCACCGGTTTGATGTCCCGCAGCGGCATGGCGCCGGCGAGACGCCCCCGTTCCAGTTCGATCACCGGATAGAGGCCGGTTTGCACCGCCAGGCGGGCCACGGCGATGCTCTGGTCGCCTTCGTGGCCCCATCCCAGGGGGCAGGGGGCATGGATTTGCAGGAAGGTGGGGCCCTCGATGGCCAGGGCGCGGCGCACCTTCTTGCGCAGGTCGGACGGGTAGGCCACCGATGCCGTGGCGGCGTAGGGAATGTGGTGGGCGGCGATGATGGAGATGATGTCCTTCTTCAGGTGGCGCTTGCCCATGCGCTCCTTGCCCGGCGGCGAGGTGGTGGTCATGGCCGCGTGGGGGGTGGAGCTAGAGCGCTGGATGCCGGTGTTCATGTAGGCTTCGTTGTCGTAGCAGACGTAGAGCACGTTGTGGCCCCGCTCCAGCATTCCCGACAGGGCCTGGAAGCCGATGTCGAAGGTGCCGCCGTCGCCGCCCTGGGCGATGACCTTGGTGGACTTGCCCTGGGCCTTGAGCGCCGCTTCCATCCCCGAGGCGATGGCGCCGGTGTTCTCGAACAGGGAGTGCATCCACGGTATGCGCCAGGCGGATTCGGGCCAGGGGGTGGTGAAGATTTCCAGGCAGCCGGTGGCGTTGGCGATCATCACGTCCGGTCCGGCGGACTCCGTCACCAGCCGGGCGGCCAAGGCCTGGCCGCAGCCCAGGCAGGCGCGGTGGCCGGACTCCATGGCGCGGAAGCGAAGCTGGCTGTTACGTAGATCGGGAATGGAAGGCGCGGTGTCGGCGGTCATTTATTGCTCCAGAGGGGGCGGGTTGAATCATTATTCGTTTTTGCTGACCGCAAGCATAGCGGCGTAATATGAAAGTTATATTAGTCCACCCTTAGCGGAATAGACAACGTGAAAAGCCTTTCCCAAGCCATAGTCGGCCAATCCCTCCTCGATACCGTCAGCCGGGCGGCGGCGGAAAGCCCCCGTCGCCGGATGAACCACAATTTCCACGACACCGGCGATGCCCCCTGCCATCGCCTGCTCAACGCCATCGAGCCCGGTTCCTATATTCCCCCCCATCGCCACCTCGACCCCAACAAGGAAGAGTCGATGATCGTGTTGCGGGGGACCCTGGGCGTGATTTTCTTCGGCACCGACGGCCAGGTGCTGGGCACGGCGCGGTTGACTCCCGGCGGCGACGGCGTGGCGGTGAACGTCCCCGTCGGGGTTTACCATTCCGTCCTCGGCCTGGTGCCGGGGACGGTATTCTTCGAAACCAAGTCCGGCCCTTACCTGCCGTTGACCGATGACGAGCGGGCGCCCTGGGCGCCGGGCGAGGGGGACGGCGGAGCGGCGGAGTACCACGCCGGACTGCTGTCGTTGCTGACAGAGAGCCAATAACCTTGAAAGGGGCGATTATGAACGGGGAAAACTACACACGGGTGGTCATCCTCACCGGCCACTACCGCATCGTGGGCAACATCGACCTGCTGCCGGGAGCGCGGGTGACCGATTATCTGGCCGAGGCGCGAGATTTTTTCGCCGTCACCGACGCGGAGGTGTGGGACCTCAATGGGCGCAAGATTTCCTCCGGCGGTTTCATGAACGTCAACCGCAACCGCATCGAAGTCCTGATGCCGGAAAGCGCCGCGACCTAGGCGACCCTGGCCGGTCGCGGGCGGACGCACGGGCGAGCCGCTATTGGTATTTCTACTGACTTGCCCATTTGTCATATTCTGATACTATCATTTTTATCACTTTCGTAAGAATTTGGATAAAAATCATGGTGGATTCGGAAGGGCAGGAGTGCGTCAGCGTCGGCAACGACATTCTTGATGCACAGCATGCGAAATTGCTGGAGTTGATCCGTGAAATAAAGAGCGTGCCCCAGGATGCCGATCCGCTACTGGAATATCGCATGGCTTGCAAGGCGCTGCGGGAGTTGGCGGACTATACCCATGCCCACTTCAGCGAGGAAGAGCGGGTCATGGAGAACGCCGGCTACCCCAACCTCGAGGCTCACAAGAAGGAACACGACTGCTTCCTCAAGCGGGTATTCGAAATCGAAGAGGCCATGCACTTCGGCGAAGGCGTGACATCCCTCAATACCTTTTGCGGCCTGTTGGAGGAGTGGTGGCGGAATCATATCCTTCTGGCCGACCGGCACTACGCTCCCTACCTCCAAGCCTCGCCCTCCATCGCCTGAGTTTCCGCGTTAACTTGCCTGGCCAGTGTTTGGACGCGGCTTCGTTAAGTAAAATCCCCTAATCGAAATTCCGGGTTGTCCTGATATCTCCGCGGCAGCGGCGGGCCTATTATTCTCCCAAGGAAATCCCAAACGGAGAATGGAACATGAACAGGATAGACAGCTACGGCAAGGGCTACGAGCCCGTGAAGGGCCAGAACCAGCAGTTGCTGCTGCTATTGCAGCAGCTTCGCAACGCGAAGGAAATCGAGGACCCGCTGGCCGAATACCGCTTGTCCTGCGAAACCTTGCGAGAACTGTCCGACTTCACCCGCGGCTATTTTGCCGAAGAGGAGCGCCTGATGCGTGAATACGGCTACCCCCAATTCGAGGACCATCGCCAGGAGCACGTGCGTTTCCTCGAACTGGTGCTGGAAGTCGAGGCCGCCATGCGCACCGGCGAGGAATTGACGACGCCGAATTTTTTCTGCGATCTGGTTGGCGAGTGGTGGGAGAAGCACGCCCAAAGCGCGGACCAGCAGTTTGCGGCTTATTTGCTGGCCAATGCCAACGCCGCATAGGCTAACGTCCTAGGTTCAGGCTGTTTCCCGCCGCTCGAAGGCGGTAAATTCGCCGGACCCCTCCGTTACCTCCACCTGGTCCACTTGCGCGGCGTCCGGGCCGCGCCGGGACCAGGCGATGAGGGCCTCGACGGCTTCCTCCTCGCCCTGCACCATTGCCTCCACCGTGCCGTCCCGCCGGTTGCGCACCCAGCCGGCGACATTCAGCGCCTCGGCCTGGAAGCGCATCGACTCGCGAAACCACACCCCCTGAACGCGGCCACGGATGACAAGGCGCTTGGTGATGCGCATCCGGCGTCAATATTTCCCGTGCTGGCGGGAAATGTAGTTCGAGAGTTCGATGTATTGCAGGTTCATGCGCCGCAGGATGGCGTGGACGGTGCGCAGGATGGCGCGCATGACCCGGTAGGCAAGCCAGGGCTGGCTTTCCACCAGGGATTCGAAGGCGCTGCGTTCAAGGATGAAGATTTCCGTGGTGCCGATGGAACGCAGGGTGGCGCTGTGGGGCTGGCCGTCGATGAATCCCAGTTCCCCGGCCATGTCCCCCGGGTTGAGCACGTGGAGGGATATCCATTCGCCGCCGGCGGTTTTCTTGCACACAGCCAGGGCGCCGTCGATGATCAGGTATAGGTTGTGGTCGGTCAGCCCTTCCTCGATGAGGATTTCCTCGCCGGTCAGGGTGCGGCGGCTGACGATGGCCGCCAGCACGGCGCACTCCTGCTCGGAGAGCTCCTCGGCCAGGGCGGAGCCGCGAAGGATGGCGATGGTTGCGTTGTCGGCCATGGGAAACCGCCTTTCAATGGGATGGGGGTGTCAAAACCTAGTGTAGCCCATCCGCCGACAGGGTTTTTTTACTTCACCTTCATGCCCGGCTGGGCACCCTCGTCCGGGCCGAGGATGAAAAGGCCGGGTTCGCTGCCTTTATGCCCTTCAGGGTATGAAGCGGCCAGCACCATGCCCTCGGACAGGCCGAACTTCATCTTGCGCGGCGCCAGGTTGGCCACCATCACCGTCAGCCGGCCCACCAGCTTTTCCGGCGCATAGGCCGACTTGATGCCGGCGAAGACCTGGCGGGTGCCCAGTTCGCCCACGTCCAGGGTCAGGCGCAGCAGCTTGTCGGCGCCCTCCACGTGCTCGGCATTGGCGATGCGGGCGATGCGTAGGTCCACCTTGGCGAAGTCGTCGATGCTGATAAGCCCCTCTCCCGCCGGGAGAGGTTGGGGTGAGGGAACAGCGGTGGCCGAAGCCGACTTGGGTCCCTCACTCCCCACCCCTCTCCCGGCGGGAGAGGGGTGTTGCTGGTGCTGCTGTTTTTCGCCGTGGCGGGTCTGGGAATGGGCGTCCGTGGCAGGCGCGAGGGATTGCTTGTTGGCGTCGATCATGGCTTCCACTTGTTTCGGGTCGATACGGGTCATGAGGTGCTGGTAGGGGTTGATGGCATGGCCTTCAGGCAAAAGTGTTAATGCCGTTTGCCATTTGAGCGGTTCGATGCTGAGGAACTGTTCGACTTCCTCGGCAAGCTTTGGTAGTACAGGCTTTAGATACAGGGTGAGCAGGCGGAAAGCATTCAAGCTGGTGCTGCATACCTCATGGAGCCTCGCCGTCTTGTTTTCGTCCTTCGCCAATTCCCAGGGTTTATTGGCATCAACGTACTGGTTCGCCAAGTCCGTAATTCGCATGATTTCGCGGATGGCACGGCCGTACTCCCTGTTGTCATAGGAGGCAGATATTTCTCCCGTCGCAGCATGGAGTTGGTTGAGCAGGGATTGGTCCTCAGAGTTAATGCTAAACCCGATTTTTCCCTCGAATCGCTTGGTGATGAACCCCGCCGCCCGGCTGGCGATATTGACGTACTTGCCGATCAGGTCGCTGTTCACCCGGGAGGTGAAGTCGTCCAGGTTGAGGTCGATATCGTCCACGCCGTTGCCCAGTTTGGCGGCGAAGTAGTAGCGCAGGTATTCCGGGTTCTTCAGGTGGTCCAGGTAGCTGCGGGCTGTGATGAAGGTGCCCCGGGACTTGGACATCTTCTGGCCGTTGACGGTGAGGAAACCGTGGGCGAAGACCCCCGTCGGCGTGCGGTAGTCGGCGAACTCCAGCTCGGCGGGCCAGAACAGGGCGTGGAAGTAGAGAATATCCTTGCCGATGAAGTGATAGACCTCGGTGCCGGCCTTGGCGGCTTTTTCCCGGTCCCAGTAGGAATCAAAATCAAGCCCCCCCTCACCCCGGCCCTCTCCCTCAAGGGGAGAGGGAGTTAAACGGTCGCACAGGTTCTTGAAGCTGCCCATGTAGCCGATGGGGGCGTCGAGCCAGACGTAGAAATACTTGCCCGGCGCGTCGGGAATCTCGAAGCCGAAGTAGGGGGCGTCACGGGAAATGTCCCAGTCCGAGAGGCCCCCTTCCAGCCACTCGTTGAGCTTGTTGGCGGCGGCGTCCTGGACCTGGGGTGGCTTGATCCATTCTTTCAGGAAGTCGCGGCAGCGCTCGTCGGAGAGCTTGAAGAAGTAATGGTCCGACTGGCGGCGCACCGGCTTGGCGCCGGAGACGGCGGAGTAGGGCTCGATCAGGTCCGTGGGCTGGTAGGCGGCGCCGCACACCTCGCAGGAGTCGCCGTACTGGTCCTTGGCATGGCACTTGGGGCACTCGCCCTTGATGAAGCGGTCCGGCAGGAACATGGCCTTCACCGGGTCGTAGAACTGCTCGATGGCGCGCACCTCGATCAGCCCCTGGGCCTTCAGCTTGCCGTAGATGTCGTTGGCGTAATGCTGGGTCTCCGGAGAATTGGTGGAGTAATAGTTGTCGAAGCCCACCAGGAAGCCGTCGAAATCTGCCTTGTGCTCCTGCCACGTCTTGGCGATCAGTTCCTCGGGGGTGATGCCTTCCTTCTCCGCCCGCAGCATGATGGGGGTGCCGTGGGTGTCGTCGGCGCAGACGTAATGGCAGCTATGGCCCTGCATTTTTTGGAAGCGCACCCAGATGTCGGTCTGGATGTATTCCACCAAGTGGCCCAGGTGGATGCTGCCGTTGGCGTAGGGCAGGGCGGAGGTGACGAGGATTTTGCGGGACATGGCGGTTTTTCTGGGGAAACGTCAAAATCCGGATTGTAATGGAAATGCCCGCCGGGCGGAAAACGGCGGGCAATAACAAAGTAAATTTGTCGGGTATGGGGGTTTTGCAATAAAATGGGTGCTTCGCGAGGTCCCCCGCCGGGGATTATTTGTTAAACTTGCACCTTTTCGTGCAGAACCCAGATTTGAAGGATTCGTAAATGGCGATTTCCGAACAGCAAGTGCAAGCCGCCCTCAAGGAGCTGACCGACCCCAACACGGGCCGCGATTTCATTTCCGGCAAGAGCGCCAAGAATATCCAGATCGACGGCGACAAGGTGACCCTGGACGTGGTCCTGGGCTACCCCGCCAACACAGTCAAGGATCAGATCGCCGCCCTGGTGGCCGACAAGCTGAAGGCCGCCGGCGCCGCCGACGCCACCGTCAACGTGTCGTGGAAGATCGTCTCCCACAGCGTGCAGCGCGGCGTGGAACTGGTGAAGGGGGTGAAGAACATCATCGCCGTGGCTTCCGGCAAGGGCGGCGTGGGCAAGTCCACCACCGCCGTGAACCTGGCCCTGGCCCTGGCCGCCGAGGGCGCCAAGGTGGGTATTCTGGACGCCGACATCTACGGTCCCTCCCAACCCACCATGCTGGGCATCCACGGCCGCCCCGAGGCGGTGGACAACCAGACCCTGGAGCCCATGAGCGGCCACGGCCTACAAGCCATGTCCATCGGCTTCCTGATCGACGTGGAGACCCCCATGGTGTGGCGCGGCCCCATGGTCACCCAGGCCCTGGAGCAACTGGTGCACAACACCCACTGGCAGGACCTGGACTACCTGGTGGTGGACCTGCCTCCCGGCACCGGCGACGTGCAGTTGACCCTGGCCCAGAAGGTGCCGGTGACCGGCTCGGTGATCGTCACCACCCCCCAGGACATCGCCCTGATCGACGCCCGCAAGGCCCTGAAGATGTTCGAGAAGGTGGGTATCCCCATCCTCGGCATCATCGAGAACATGAGCCTCCACATCTGCTCCCAGTGCGGCCACGAGGAACGCATCTTCGGCGAGGGCGGCGGCGAGAAGATGTGCCAGGACTACGACACCGAGTTCCTCGGCGCCCTGCCCCTGGACATCACCATCCGCCAGGGCACCGACGACGGCAAGCCCACGGTGGTGAGCGACCCGGACGGCCGGGTGGCGGAAATCTACCGCGGCATCGCCCGCCGGGTAGCGGCGAAGATCGCCAAGCAGGCCGAGGACCATAGCCTGAAGTTTCCTAAAATCGTCATACAAAATACCTAAACTAGCCAGGGCCGCGTCGACACGCGGCCCGATTACTTTGGCGAGGGGATAATGAGCATCAAGTCCGACAAGTGGATCCGCCGCATGGCCGAGGAGCACGGCATGATCGAGCCGTTCTCGCCGCAACTGGTGCGGGAGGAAAACGGCGGCAAGATCGTGTCCTACGGCACCTCCAGCTACGGCTACGATATCCGCTGCGCGGGGGAATTCAAGGTGTTCACCAATATCAACCACACCGTGGTGGACCCGAAGAACTTCGACCCCAACTCCTTCGTCGAGATCGAGGCCGAGCACTGCATCATCCCCCCCAATTCCTTCGCCCTGGCGCGGACGGTGGAATACTTCCGCATTCCCCGCAACGTGCTCACCATCTGCCTCGGCAAGAGCACCTACGCCCGCTGCGGCATCATCGTCAACGTCACTCCCTTCGAGCCGGAGTGGGAAGGCCACGTGACCCTGGAGTTTTCCAATACCACGCCGCTGCCGGCGAAGATTTACGCCAACGAGGGCGTAGCCCAAGTGTTGTTTTTCGAGGCCGACGCGGATGATGTGTGCGAAACGTCCTACCGCGACCGCGGCGGCAAATACCAGGGCCAGCTCGGCGTGACCCTGCCCAAAATTTAGTTGAGAGTCGAGAGTGGCGAGTGGAGAGCGTGAAGGATAGAGAGGTTTTATCTCTCGGCTCTCGGCTCGCCGCTTTTCGCTAGGAGTTCCCCATGCGCTTCCGTTTTCCCGTTGTCATCATCGACGAAGATTTCCGTTCCGAGAACGCCTCGGGCCTGGGCATCCGCGTGCTCGCCAAGGCTATCGAGGACGAAGGCATGGAAGTCCTGGGGGTCACCAGTTACGGCGACCTGACTTCCTTCGCCCAGCAGCAGAGCCGGGCGTCGGCCTTCATCCTGTCGGTGGACGACGAGGAACTGGCCAACGAGGAGGAGCAGACCATCGCCGAGCTGCGGGCCTTCGTGCAGGAAATCCGCTTCCGCAATGCCGATATCCCGATTTTTCTCCACGGCGAAACCCGCACCTCGCGGCACATCCCCAACGACGTGCTGAAGGAACTGCACGGCTTCATCCACATGTACGAGGACACGCCGGAATTCATCGCCCGCTACGTGGTGCGGGAGTCCAAGGCCTACCTGGATTCCCTGGCGCCGCCCTTCTTCCGCGCCCTGACCCACTATGCCGCCGACGGCTCCTACTCCTGGCACTGCCCCGGCCATTCCGGCGGGGTGGCCTTCCTCAAGAGCCCGGTGGGGCAGATGTTCCACCAGTTCTTCGGCGAGAACATGCTGCGCTCCGACGTCTGCAACGCGGTGGAGGAACTGGGCCAACTGCTGGACCACACCGGCCCGGTGGCGGCCTCCGAGCGTAACGCGGCGCGCATCTTCAGCGCCGACCACCTGTATTTCGTCACCAACGGCACCTCCACCTCCAACAAGATCGTCTGGCACTCCACCGTGGCCCCCGGCGATATCGTGGTGGTGGACCGCAACTGCCACAAGTCCATCCTTCACGCCATCATCATGACCGGCGCGATTCCCGTGTTCCTCATGCCCACCCGCAACAATTTCGGCATCATCGGGCCGATCCCCAAGGAAGAGTTCGAGTGGGAAACCATCAAGAAGAAAATCGAAGCGAATCCCTTCGCCCGTGAGGTGCTGGAAAAGAACCCGGACGCCAAGCCACGGGTGCTGACCATCACCCAGAGCACCTACGACGGCATCCTGTACAACGTCGAGGCCATCAAGGAGATGCTCGACGGCAAGATCGACACCCTGCACTTCGACGAAGCTTGGCTGCCCCACGCCACCTTCCACCCCTTCTACAAGGACATGCACGCCATCGGCAAGGGGCGGCCCCGCTGCAAGGAATCCATGGTGTTCGCCACCCAGTCCACCCACAAGCTGCTGGCGGGCCTGTCCCAGGCGTCGCAAATCCTGGTGCAGGACGCGGAGCATTCCCGGCTGGACCGGGACGTGTTCAACGAGGCCTTCCTGATGCACACCTCCACCTCGCCCCAGTACGCCATCATCGCTTCCTGCGACGTGGCGGCGGCGATGATGGAGGAGCCCGGCGGCACCGCCCTGGTGAAGGAGTCCATCAAGGAGGCCCTGGACTTCCGTCGCGCCATGCGCAAGGTGGAGGCGGAGTGGGGCGCCGATTGGTGGTTCAAGGTCTGGGGCCCGGCCGAACTGTCCGAGGAGGGCGTGGGGGACCGGGCCGACTGGATGCTGCGGGCCAAGGAGCGTTGGCACGGTTTCGGCAAGCTGGCCAAGGGTTTCAACCTGCTGGACCCGATCAAGGCCACGGTGGTCACCCCTGGCCTGGACGTGGACGGCGATTTCGCCGACTGGGGCATCCCCGCCGCCATCCTCACCAAATACCTGTCCGAGCACGGCGTGATCGTGGAGAAGACCGGCCTCTATTCCTTCTTCATCATGTTCACCATCGGCATCACCAAGGGCCGCTGGAACACCATGGTGACCGAGTTGCAGCAGTTCAAGGACGATTTCGACAAGAACCAGCCCCTGTGGCGGGTAATGCCCGATTTCGTGGCCAAGCAGCCGCGTTACGAGCGGGTGGGCCTCAAGGACCTGTGCACCCAGATTCACGGCGTCTACAAGGCCAACGACGTGGCGCGCCTGACCACCGAAATGTACCTCTCCGCCATGG